>JANPGQ010000668.1:0-3607 GCA_031423975.1 Cytophagales bacterium
ATTTCTCAAAACGTTTTCGTGTATTTGTTTAATATTCTAAGGCTCAATTCGTTAAGTCATAGCGAGTTATCATCTGCCACCATCACCAAAAACATTTTTAGCAAAATTTCAACAGTGGAAAATTTATTAATCTCTGAAAGTCTTACAGATAATTACACCGTTCAAGTCGCCACGACCGAACACCTTCATCTTGCCGAAGCCATTTGTTATGAAATGGAAGAATCCGCCAAAGCACGTGGCACGGGTATCGCCAAGCGTTCGCCCGAATATCTCCGTGATAAAATGCAGGAAGGTAAAGCCATTATCGCCCTGGACGATGAAGGTCAGTTCATCGGTTTTTGCTACGTAGAAACTTGGGAACATGGCAAGTTTGTGGCAAATTCTGGACTCATCGTCAAGCCTGAATGGCGGAAATATGGCATTGCCAAAGCCGTGAAAATGAGGGCTTTTGAATTGTCGAGAACGAATTATCCCGATGCAAAAATCATTGGAATCACAACTTCGTTGGCGGTGATGAAAATTAATTCTGAATTGGGCTATGAACCGACAACTTTCTCGGAATTGCCCGTAAATGATGCCTTTTGGAACGGTTGTAAATCATGTGTAAATTATGATGTATTAACCCGCACTGACCGCAAACATTGTTTATGTACAGGTATGATTTTCGACCCTGAATGGGAGAAAAACAAAGCAAAACGTGAAGCCGAAGCACTAAAAGAAAAGGAAAAAGAACACGAAAAATGGGATTTTTTGAAAGACGTAAAAGTCTTGGAAAGATTGAAATCAATTAAGGAAAAAATGTTTTTGAGAATGCAGGTGCGGAAGGCGAAGCGGGCGGTGGTGTAGGGAATAGATGACTGTGAATAAACGACGGGTGTATGCTCATTAAACTGCCCTTCCCTTTTAACGTCCTAAACGACTTCGTTTTCGATGTAAAATTACAGAAATAGGATTGAAATTATTTATCTTTACCAATAAATTAAAGATATACAAACATGACAGTAATGACAAAAAAAAATCCTGCATTAACTTCAAAGAAAGTTATTGCAAAGCCTTCTCCCAAGAAGAAAATTGTAATGGGAACGGATAGCCATTTAGGGTTTATTTCTGATACGCTTTTTGACGAAGATTTTAATAATTGATGAAAAGTTATCTCCTCGACACTCATATATTTTTGAATGCTTATATGAGACCTCTTCAAAACGGCAAAAAAGTAACGAAAATTATTGAAGACCCTGACGCTATAAAGTTCATTAGTGCCATCACGTTAATGGAGGTGGCACTTTTGTTGGAAAGTAAGCCCAAAGACATCAAAATAAATATTCCTTAGCTACTTTTTTTAATCAGGCTTTGCAAGCTCTTAATGTGCAGGTATTAGCAATTACACCCGAACACGCTCAACGATTTTATGAAATTTAGTTAGTGGAAGACCATAAAGACCAATACAACCGTATGATTATTGCTCACGGGGCAAGTACAGGATTTACAATTATTTCAGATGATAGAAAATTCCCACTTTATCCTATCAAATTGATTTCTAATTAAATAAGCACAATTGTCTGAATTAGGATTCACCCGATTAATAGATTAAAAGGATTTTATGAGCATAATCCAAAAAATCCGCTAATCCCACGAATCCAAGTTCAGACAAGTAACACAAGTATTTGATTATCAATAAATTATAAATAAAAATATTTGGCGTTTGCTTACCTTTGAGTGGTCAAATCACCCTTCATCGGATTATCAGCCAAAGAAACAAAGATATGAAATATACTATCTTAATTCTTTTAGTTCTTATTGCAAATATTACAAAAGGTCAAAAAATACTTGGAGAAAATCAACATATAATTACTACTGATAAGGACACTGTAATATATACTGGTGAGATAAAAAGTATACAATATAAAGAGCAAAATGAAAAGAATAATGTAAAACCAAGTAGGTTTTTCTTGTTCTATGATGAAAATGGAATATTAGCCAAATTAGGAGGTTGGATTATAAGTAGCCAAATTAAAGACAACGAATATCTTTATTTTGACGCTCCAATAGAGATTATCAATGAAAATGACTCACTGTATATTTCTGTAAAAAAACGATACCTGTACAAATCTCAAATGAAGGCTATATCAAAACTAAACACAGGTAAAAAAGCATTTAGTTTTAGCGATTCTGAGATAATCTTTAAAGGAAAAACTACACCCGAGTACCTATATTTGACCTGTGAGGGATTAGAGTGTGTAAATAAATATCTTATTTTGAAAAAACTTAATGCAAAAGACTTGTCAAAAATTTATAAAAAAAGATAAGACATATTTGCTCTTTCAAATTCACAACCCAAAAGTAAAAATAACCACTAATGAATGAAGAATTACTAAAAGAACAACTTGAAGCATTGATAAGTCTTGCGAAAAGTGATTCTAATACCAATGAAACAATTGTATTTGAAGCCAATCATGAGACTTTAGTTCAAATGGGTAAGCAGTTTGAGAAAGATTTGTCTGGGTATAATTTTCAAATAGATATGTACGCAATAAGACATATTTTTAAGGAGCATACCGATGCTAAAAAAGAAGAAGCGAGGGGTCAAATTGTAATAACTGAAAGCGATATATTATTAGTTTTTGACGTTCTTAATCAACCCGATTTATTGTTTTATGATGGAAAAAGTAGATTAGGAAAAGATATTTTTGTTTTTCAAAAATTAATTGGAAATAGATATGTGATTATCAAGGAAGTACGAGAAGGGAAAAAGAGAATTGCCTTGCATTCTATGAGGATATTTAAAACAAAAGAGAACCAAAATTGAATTTAGTTCTCTTCTAAAAAATACAACGAGTAGATGCCGATTCTGATAGAATCTCCCCCCTCTCAACGTCCGAAACGCATTGCGATACAAATATAATACATAATTGAAATAATGTCAAGGGCATTAGATTTGTAAACCCGAATAATAAAGTACACAACATTTATATAAAAAATGAGTAAACCAAAAGTAATCTTAGCATTTTCGGGAGGGCTTGATACCTCCTTTTGTGTAAAATATCTAACCGATGATTGTGGTTATGAAGTCCATTCTGCCCTTGTGGATACGGGTGGTTTCACGCCCGATGAACTTAAAGACATTGAGCAAAAAGCCTACGGGTTGGGCGTTACAAGCCACGTAACTTTAGACGTTGTCGAGAAATATTACAATGATTGTATCCGATATATGGTCTATGGTAATGTCTTGAAAAACAATACTTATCCGCTTTCAGTATCGGCAGAGCGTGTTTTTCAGGCAACAGCGGTGGCAGAATACGCCAATAAATTAGGAGCAAAAGCCATTGCCCACGGCAGTACGGGTGCCGGCAACGACCAAGTGCGTTTTGATGTGGTTTTCCAGATTATGGTGCCAGACGTAAAAGTCATTACGCCCATCCGTGATATGAAATTATCTCGTGAAGCCGAGATTGATTATCTCAAAGCAAAAGGCGTAGTGCGTGACTGGACAAAATCAACGTATTCTATCAATAAAGGACTTTGGGGTACATCGGTTGGCGGAAAAGAAACCTTGACTTCCAACGGATATTTACCAGAATCGGCTTGGCCCACCCAAGTTACCAAGACG
>JANPGQ010000669.1:0-3579 GCA_031423975.1 Cytophagales bacterium
GTTCCGTGATAGGCTAACAATGGGAGAATAACATTTTTATGTTTCAAAAAGTCCATTGTATTAAATTGAGCCACATTTGCAGTATCTATAATAACCTTCGCATCCTTAGTAGTAGCGGTGGTTTTATTAGATTTTTTCAACAATTCTCTTTTCCATGACATCCAGTTGCCCATCACAACCCCTTCCGCTTCAATGGTTACGGGCAATTGATCAGCTATTTCTTTTCTACTAAAAGCAATTCGTCGGATATCATCAAGGGCAATTGTTCTTGGAGTATTTGTTTGAGGGGACAAATATTGTTTTTCCAAACCTAATAAAAAGCACCCCATAGCAATTGACAAAGCATCCAATATCGTAGTTTTCCCCGTACCATTATCACCAATTAATACAGTAAATTGACTCTGAAAAGAAATGGTTATCTCATCAATTGAACGGTAGTTCTTTATACAAATACTATTTATTTTCATCCTATAATTCTTATTTTATTTATCAAATTTACAAAATAAAGTCATTTAATAAATACCATCATAAGTTGGACTTTTAAAAACTTCTTACGATTTTGTTCCATTGAAGCCAATACTATGCCATGCCTGAATGAAAAAATGATATATCCCGCCCAGACGTGGTACGAACTGTGCGTTCCAGTCTGCTTAATCCCCCTGCCAAACGGTGCCACATCTTTGTATCACCGCAATTTGACAGACATCTTTCAACCCTAAACCTTTATAATCTCAATCATGCAAACCCTTAAAAAACAAAACTTTACTGTAAAAATAGACCCCGAAGGAGCAGAATTGATTAGTGTTTTTAATCAAGAAAATCAGACTGAATATATGTAGTTAGCGGATGCTTCTATTTGGGGAACATTTTACTCAATTCATGATACATATAGCTTGGTTCACTTTTTTTATATTTTGATTAAACAATCAAATAAAAAAACATGAAAAAAGTAATCTTATCAATCGCACTATTTATGGCTGTTTCGGCAGCAACTTTCGCTCAAGAAACTGCAGGTCAAAAATTAGACAAATCAGTTGAAAAAACAAAACAGGCTGGTAGAAATGCCAAACGCTCAATGAAAAAAGGAGCTGCTAAAGTAGGCGAAGAAGCGAAAGAGGCGGGTCAAGATGTAAAGACCGCTACTAAACGTACAAGCAGAAAAATTAAGCATTCTGTAAACAAAACAGCAAAAAAAGTAGAAGAGAAAACTGAAAATTAGTATATACATAACTCAGTGATAACTCGATAAAAGGCAAGTAACCGCTGGGTTTTACTTGTCTTTTGTCTTTATGTTTACGATGAAAAACTTAGAAAATAATCTTGAAAATAAGCCTAAATTCATGGAACAATTGTCGTCTATTGTTACCAAGGCATCTGGCAGTAATGGAGCTATTATTGCTGCTTTTTTAACGGTGGTAGTTTGGGCTGCAACAGGACCATTATTTCATTATTCAGAAACTTGGCAACTGGTCATTAATACGGGTACTACTATCATTACTTTTTTGATGGTCTTCCTTATTCAGAAGGCTCAGAATAAGGATTCTTTGGCGGTTCACCTCAAACTAAACGAACTAATAAAGTCTCATAAAGAGTCCAGTAATCGTTTAATAGACGTAGAAAATATGACCGAAGACCAGATTTTGATTATTCAAAAACACTATGAAAATTTGAATAAGATAAATCAGAAAACGTTGAAAGAAATTAAAGAAAAAACAGATGACTTGACAGATGATATAAAACAAAAAATAAAAGCTTAAATTGGAATTAATCAAGTATCTCTTCCACTTTTACGTTCATCGAAAGCATTGTTAAATTGCCAAATTGTGTAATGAATGCTACATCGTTGGCATCACGTCCATAAGCCAGTACGATTCTACCCCCCGTTGTAGAACTTTGGATGGCATCAAAGGTGTACCAACGGTCACCTACGAAGGCTTCAAACCAAGCGTGAAGGTCTGAAAAAGGTAAATCTTTCAAGAAACCAACCATCATGCGGGCAGGGATATTTATGCTTCTACAGAGGGCAATACCGAGGTGGGCGAAATCTCTACAGACACCTATCTTATTATGTAAAATATCATTGGAATTGGTATGTGAAAAAGTAAATCCGTATTGATATTGAATGTGTTGGAATATCCATTGACGAATGGCTTCTACTTGTAAAAATCCAATTTCTATGTTGTTGATTATTGAGTATGCCAAGTCTCTAATGGCATCGGTATCAGACAAACAATAACGACTTGGGAGTAAAAATTGTATTACTTCCGATGGTAAATCTTCCACCAAAACATAGTCGGCAGTTTCGTCTTTTTCTACTTCATTCTGTACCTCTACAATAGTTTCTGTCTCTATTTTTACATCTCCTACTTGCCAAACCATCCTTTGACAGCCATTTCCAAACATATCTTGATACTGCTTGATTTCTACTTTCGGTGATATACGCATTTCATCTATTAAAACCGTTTGCCCAGCGTGGGGACGTGGTCTTAGAATAGTTATAATTGGTGTGGGATAATTTATGTGATAAGCAAAGTCTGTGCTTGCTTTTAATTTCATCGGCTTTGGGTTGTGAGTGTATAACAAATATACACAAAAATATGTTCTTTTGGGCGTTTAGCTTGTATTTGATAACTGTTTTGAAATATTATGATGGGTTGGATGAAAATTAATAAAATAACTGTTTCTCTATGCAACCCTTTAAACGGTAAAGCCGTCTTTGTAAGTAGTTTTCAACCTCAAAATTATCAAAATTATGAAAAAATACTATTCAATTATTCTGCTTTTCGTATTTACCATAAATATTTCCTGCAACAATAAATGCGAAGAGATTGATTGTTTCACGCCTCCCGAAAGTTTTCGATTTAAAGTGATTGATAAAAACGGGAATAATATTTCTGACCCAAAAGCCTTTTTACTTTCTTACAAAGATGCACAGAATACTAAATTCACCAACTTAAAATCAAGTACAAATAGTAGCAGTGAAATTATACTGTATGCAGATTTAACCTCTGGAACAACATATACCTTACTTTCAGGAGGAACTACAATCGGTGATTTAAAATATACAAATGTTAAGATTAATGAAAATTGCTGTACTTATTTCAAGACTACGGTTTTAGAATATAATGGTATCTCGTTACTCGGAAAAATGGATAAAGATTATAGCTATCTCGTTAATATTCAATAAGTTAATTAAACTCTAAAATACACGTCAATGAAAAACTTAATCCTATTACTATCATTATGGGGTATTTTATCCTGCAAAAATAATGCAATTCAACAACCTTCTGCTTTCGACCCCCCTGCTAATGAATATGTAGGTACTTGGAAACTTATTTCTTTTTGCAAATCAAATGGTACTGCCGCTTGCACGTCCACTGTTGTACCTATTGACAAAGGGGTCTTTATTTCTCTCACCAATGATAAAAAATTTAGTGAATTTTATACCAACACCAAGCCGAATGAATACGCTTTTTTGGGATGTGGTAATGGTGGATATGATATTACAGGCACAGATTTGAGAATAACGGCTTCGTGTATGTCATCTTCCACAGGACAACGATTTCCCGTGGTATCGGT
>JANPGQ010000670.1:0-3579 GCA_031423975.1 Cytophagales bacterium
TCTTCGAAATGACCAAGCGTTAGTATTGGCACGCAGATGAGACTTGCCGAAGCATCAAGGCGGACGGCAAGTCACATCTGCGTGCCATATTTTTCACTCTTCTCCCACATAAAATCATGCAAAAAATCTTAGTAATTGGAATGGGCAAAGTTGGCTCATTGGTAGCCACGCTTTTGTCTAAACGTTTCAAAGTTAAAGGTTTAGACAAAAATAACCCTGCCACAGAATTGCCTTTTGAGGTTATAAAAGGTGATGTTTCGGATAAAATTTTATTGGAAAAACTGATTCCACAATTCGATGCGGTGGTGTCGTGCATGCCTTATAATTTGAATTTGACGATTGCTCAAATTGCCTACGAATCAGGGAAACATTATTTCGATTTGACGGAAGATGTTCCCACAACCACCGCAATCCGAGAAATGGCAGCGAAGGGAAGTGAAGCCGTTTTAGCTCCGCAATGCGGACTTGCTCCTGGGCTTATCGGCATCGTGGGAGCAGATTTAGCCAATCGTTTTACTAAACTCCGTGACATTGAACTGCGGGTTGGGGCATTGCCAAAATATCCGAATGGACTTTTGGGATATTCCTTTACGTGGTCGCCTGCGGGGGTGATTAACGAGTATTTGAATGATTGCGAGGTGATTCATAATGGCGAAAAGAAATTAGTTTCTGCTCTCGACGGACTCGAACATATCAATATTGAAGGCAATGAATTTGAGGCTTTTAGCACCTCTGGCGGATTGGGAACGATGTGCGAAACCTACGATGGACGAGTGGATACGCTCAATTATAAAACCATCCGTTATCCTGGACACGGTAAATTGATGAAATTTTTGTTGTATGAATTAATACTAAAAAATAAGCGTGAACTCATCGAAGAAATTCTAACTCAGGCCAAACCTCCCGTGCAGGAGGACGTTGTGTATGTGTATGCGGTAGTGGAAGGATGGAAAAATCAATCCTTGGAAAGAGAGGAGTTTTACCGTGCCTATTCTCCAAAAATTATAGACGGAAAGCATTGGCGAGCCATTTCTTGGACAACAGCAGCTTCCATTGTGGCAGTCGTTGAAATGGTTGCAGACGGAAAATTACCCCAAACTGGATTTATCAAACAGGAAGATATTGTGTTTGAGCAGTTTTTAGAAACGGAGACGGGGAAGTTTTTCTTGTGAGATAATATCGTTTTGGCGTAACTTCCCGAAAGTAAAATACCCGCAATGGATATTGTTTCGGGAAGTGTCACCTTTGTTGGAGAGAACAAGTAACTAATAACTGGTAACTAATAATCTCACCACTCCAATTTCCCAGTCTTTTTATACTGTTCCAGAGCCTTTTTAATTTCGATGATTCTGTGGTCGGGGTCGGGGTGAGTACTTTGAAATTCCGAAGGACGGTCGCCACCACCTGATGCAGCTTTCAAAAGCTCCATTACTGCAATCATCTGTTCTGGTTCATATCCTGATTCTATCATATATTTTACCCCAAATTTATCCGCTTCCAATTCGTCATCACGTCCGTATTTCATCGTAATCATTTTACCTACATATTGAGCAATCGCTCCTGAATTACCTTGACTGTATGGGTCGGAGGTAGCGGCTACGGCTGCACCTAACAGCCCACTCGTGAGTTCATCTTTTGCCATTTGTTGAGCAGAATGTCGCCCAATTACGTGACCAATTTCATGCCCTAAAACTCCCGCCAATTGGTCTTCGGTAGTAAGTCTTTTTAATAAACCATACGTAATAAAAATCTGACCTCCTGGCAAAGCAAATGCGTTAATTGTTTCAGGGTCAGCGAGTAAATGAAAATTGAATTGATATTGAGATTTATTGGCATCCGAATTTGCCACCACTTTTGTTCCAACCGTTTTTACTAAATTTTGAGCTTTTTCATCTTGATACAATCCCCCAAACTCTGCCGCCATTTGTGGTGCGGATTGCAGACCCGTAGCAATCTCTTGCTGAGGGGTCATCGTAACGGCTTGGCGTTTGCCCGTAATAGGATTCACCTGCATTTTTGAGTAATAAGAAAACAAGGCAATTACTGCCATAATTAACCCGATTACAAGACGAGATTTGAGACTTCCTGAATTCATAATGTTTTTTATGTGGAGTAAGTATTGAGCAATGAGTGAAAAAAAAATGGCTTCAAAATTTTCGCCCATCATATTGATACGAAAATTAAAAAAGTCTTAGCATCTTTCCAAATTTCGATGTCCGTGATTCGATATTCGATATTCGATGTCAAATGTTCGTGGTTCGATATTCGGTTTTCGGACATCGAACCAGGAACATCGGACATCAAATATCATAGCAAAGTTAATTTTTGTTAAATCATAGATAATTATACCCATTTCCAACGTTTTAATAACGAAATTTGAGAATACTTAAACGCTTGATTTTCAATCTGCCAAAATTTACTTAACTTTGTACCCTTATGTACAGAAATCAAAGATTCTTATTATTTATATTGTTTGCCGTTGTTTTGACCGCTTGTAGCAATTTTGAAAAAGTCAGAAAAATGACTGACGAAAAAAAGAAATACGCTGCTGCCGTCAGATACTTCAAAAAAGGGCAATACGACAAGGCAAGCATACTTTTTGAGGAATTGTTGCCAGTATTAACGGGAACAGACCAGCAGGAAATTGCTACTTTCTACCAAGCCTATTGTGATTATCACACGGGGAGTTACGAAACAGCCAATTTTCACTTCAAACGCTTTGCGGAGACTTTCGCACGGAGTGAGTATTATGAAGAAGCCGTTTATATGTCGGCATATTCATTGTATAAAAACTCGCCCGACTACAATCTTGACCAAAGTGGAACGATTACCGCCATCAATGAGTTACAAAGTTTTATCAATAATTATCCCGATAGCAAATACAGAGACGAATCTTCGGATTTGATTAAATTGCTTAGGGTAAAATTGGAGCGTAAGGCTTACGAAAAAGCCAAATTATATAACAAAACCAGTGCTTTTAATATCGCTACTTTAAAATCGGCAGTCATTGAAATTACCAATTTTCAGAAAGAATATCCTGATTCAGATTTCAATGAAGAAATGGCATTTTTGAAAGTTCAGGCTCAGTTTTCCTTGGCACAAAGTACCATTGAAAGTAAGCAAAAAGAGCGTTTTGATGAAGCCATCAAGTTTTATCAAGCTTTTATTGATAAATATCCACAAAGTAATTTCTTGAAAAAAGCTGAACCACTTTATGAGGTAAGTATCAAGGAAAGTGAAAGAATTGCAAAATTAGAGGCTGAATATAAAGCCGCCAGAGACAAAGAAAAATCAAATACTGCCAAAGTTGGGGCAGCAGATAAACAATAAAAACAGAGGTTAAAATCTAAAAATAAAATGGCAACAAATCCATCAATCATTACCAGAAATGTAGCTGAATTAGCTATCAAAGCGGGCGGCAATACTTACGAAGCCGTTGCGATTATTTCTAAGAGAGCAAGACAAATTGCTTTAAAATCGAAAGAAGAATTGAATAATAAATTGTCTGATTTTGCTTCATCAGTAGATAATTTGGAAGAAATTTTTGAAAACCGTGAGCAAATCGAAATCTCAAAATTC
>JANPGQ010000671.1:0-32617 GCA_031423975.1 Cytophagales bacterium
GTTTTCGAGGGGATAAATTTCGTTCACCAAAAATTCTTTAATTCTTGGTAATATGTCTCGGGTTTTGTCCGTTGCGAATAGTTCTTCCATCTTTTGTTTATGTTTTTTGTAAATTTAATACAAAATGGTATGCTTGCATAATGATTTTGTATATTTTGGTTTAGCACAAATCTCTATTTATTTTGCTATGCTTATCGTAACTTTGTGGTTCTCAATGATAATCATTTAAATAATAACAATAAAACGAATGTTAAATCTCGTCTTGTTTGGACCTCCTGGGGCAGGTAAAGGAACACAATCAGCAAAATTGATTGAAAAATACCAATTAGTACACATTTCTACGGGCGATATGTTTCGTATGCATATCTCAAATGATACTGAGCTCGGAAAACGAGTAAAGCAGATTCTGGCGGATGGAATGTTGGTGCCAGATTCTATCACCATTGAAATGTTGGAAGAGGAAGTACAAAGAAATCCTGATGCAAAAGGGATTATTTTTGACGGATTCCCCCGCACGGTAGCTCAAGCGGAGGCTTTGGATTCGTTTTTAGAAGCCAAAGAACAGTCAATTACAGGAGTAATTCAGTTGGAGGTGAATGAAGATGAAATTAAACACCGAATCGCCGAACGCCAAAAAGTATCAGGCCGGGCGGATGATGGTGCTGATAAATTGATTAAAAGAATTGACGAATATTTCTCAAAAACCATTCACGTTTTACCCTATTACGAAGCCCAAAACAAGGTTACTAAAGTAAACGGAATTGGTGATATTGAGGAGATTTTCACAAACGTTTGTACAGCGATAGATTCGCTTTGATTGGTGAACGGTTCACGGTAAAAGGTAAACGGAGAAACATCACATCTTACTGGTAAACCTTTTGTCTTTTGCCGTGAACCGTTCACCATTTACCGTTCACCAACAAAAAAAATGACTTCAAGTTTTATAGATTACGTTAAAATTAACGTCCGTTCTGGTCATGGAGGAAGTGGTTCGAGCCATTTTCGCCGTGAAAAACACGTTCCCAAAGGTGGACCCGATGGGGGAGATGGTGGCAGAGGTGGTCATGTGGTTTTGAAAGGAACTACCGACCACTGGACATTGCTACACCTTAAATACCAAAAGCATATTTTCGCTAAAAATGGCAACGGGGGCGAAGGACAAAGACGTTCGGGTTCGCAGGGGGCAGATGCCATCATTGAAGTGCCTTTGGGAACGATTGTTAAAGACCCAGAAACTGGCGAGATTCTTGCAGAAGTTACCAAGCAAGATGAACAAGTTATTTTGCTAAATGGCGGACGTGGTGGTTTAGGAAACTACAACTTCAAAACTTCTACCAATCAGTCTCCACACTATGCCCAACCAGGCGAAGAAGGCGAAGATAAATGGGTGGTTTTGGAATTGAAAGTATTGGCAGATGTAGGTTTAGTGGGTTTCCCGAATGCAGGTAAATCAACACTTTTGTCAGTGGTATCAGCTGCCAAACCAGAGATTGCCGATTATCCTTTTACAACGCTTGTGCCCAACTTGGGCGTAGTTTCATATCGTGGATTCCGTTCATTTGTCATGGCAGATATTCCTGGAATTATCGAAGGAGCAGCCGAAGGAAAAGGGCTTGGCACGAGATTTTTGAGACATATTGAGCGAAATTCAATCCTACTTTTCTTAGTTCCTGCTTCGGCAGAAAATATTGATGAAGAATATCATATCTTACTTAATGAGCTAAAACAGTATAATCCAGCGTTATTAGATAAGGAACGAATTTTAGCCATTTCAAAAATGGATTTGGTAGAGTCAGAAGAACATCGTCAGAGAATAGAAAGCCAAATTCCCGAAGGACTACCGCACCTTTTCTTTTCTTCTATTATGGAACAAGGAATTGATGAATTGAAAGATTTGATTTGGAATACCTTACAGAACGCACAACCTATTGCAGAAGCGAAAACTGAGGAGGAGGAATCGAGTTTTGATTTAGATTTGTAAATAAAAAAATATAGCCCTTACAAGCGAATGGTATTTCCGTTAAAAACGCTTGTAAGGGCTTATACGAGTAAAATTAACCACCAAATGAATCATTTAAGCATACCTAAGAATTTTTAGCATAAGTTTCTAAAATGAAGAATTTTACTAAATTATTATTACTCATTTGCGGGATTTCTTTGAATCTCCAAATATCAAAAGCCCAAAGTATTGCAGCAGGTGGATATACTTGTTCTGGAGCTGGTACTCAAACATTGTCAGTGGTTACCACTACTGGCATTACATCTTATAGTTGGAGAAATGCGTCTAATGTGGTAGTTGGTACAACTGTTTCTGTATCTGTACCAAGTGGTACGTATACTGTAATTTATACCAAAACGGGAGTGGCTAATCCTGTTACACTGGGTCCAGTTACAGTTGCTGCGGGCATTGTTCCTACGGCAACCACCGTTTCGCCTGCCTCTGTTGCGGCATCAATTTGTGGTTCAACTACCCAAACTTTAACATCAACTGCTGCCGCCAATTATATATGGACAATTGACGGAGCAGATATTAGTGGAGCAACAGCTTCATCTTATACATTGGCCGGAACGTCTGTTGCTACGCCTGGTACTTATAATTATGCTGTAAAAGTAACAAATCCGACTACTACTTGTACGGCAAGCAGTAATGTAGTAGCTATAAAAGTTTCTCCAAAACCTGCTACACCAAGCATCAATCCAGTTTCGCCAAATCTTGTTTGTGGAAGTAATACCACAACTTTAACCGCAACGGGCGGTGGAAGTAGTTATGTATGGAAAAGAGGTGTAACAACCTTAAGTTCGACCGTAAATACTTATACCGCTACTGGTACAGAAGCCTCAGCAGGTACTTATAATTATACAGTATCTTACGTCAATTCTGTGGGTTGTTCTTCAGATGATTCTTCCCCTGTATCTTTAATATTAAGTCCAAAACCTACTACGCCAACGGTATCAACATCAGTTTCTGCCACAAGCCCAATTTGTGGAACGGGCACTAATATTTTGACCGCTACTGCAGGAGGAAATACTTATAATTGGAAACGTAATGGTGCGGGTATTACCGGTTCAACGAATGTAATAACCATAACGGGTAATGACGTAGCAACGGATGGAACTTATACTTATACAGTTTCTACGCAAAATGCAGCAGGTTGTGCTTCGGATGATTCTTCGCCACTTAGTTTGAAGGTTTCACCAAAGCCTGTTACTCCAACGATAAATCCAGTTTCACCTAATCTTCTTTGCGGAGCAGCCACTACAATTTTAACGGCAACGGGCGGAGGCAGTAGCTATACTTGGAAAAGAGGAGCAACCGTTTTAGGCTCTACCATAAATACTTATACAGCTACAGGAACGGAAACAGTAGCAGGAACATATAGTTATACGGTATTTTATGTAAATTCAGTAGGTTGTTCTTCGGATGTTTCATCGTCAGTTGATTTAGTATTGAGTCCCAAACCTACCACGCCTACGGTTTCAACATCAGTAGTTGCTACGAGCCCAATTTGTGGTACGGGTACAAATGTCTTGACGGCAACCGCAGGAGGAAATATTTATACATGGAAGCGTGATGGTGTGGGTGTTACTGGTTCAACCAATGTAATAACTGTAACAGGTAGTGATGTACCAACGGCAGGAACTTACATTTATACCGTTTCATCGCAAAATGTTGCTGGTTGTTCTTCAGATGATTCAGCACCACTGAGCTTAAAAGTTTCGCCAAAACCTACAACACCAACTATTACACCAGCTTCATTTACGCCAAATATTATTTGTGGTATAGATACAAAAACATTGACTGCTACCAGCGGAGGAGCTATTTATACTTGGAAAAGAAATACGGTGGCTATTACAACCTCAACAACTACAAATTCACTTATAGTTGTGGGTACTGATGCTACTACGGGTGGAACGTACAATTATACCGTATCTTATGCTAATTCAGTAGGCTGCCTTTCGGATGAATCTGCGGCAGTGGTACTACAATTATTTCCAACTGTTCCATCAAAACCTACTGTGTCTAATAGCGGAGGATTAACTTTTTGTGAAGGAGGAACAGTAACACTTACTTCCTCTTATGTGTCAAATACCAATATTTGGAGTAGAACCGCAGGTGGGGATACCACCACAACTAATGCAGATGGTATTATAGTTCGTTCAAATAATACCTTAACCGTAAAGGCAAAAGATGCCAATGGTTGTACTTCGGTATCTTCAAATCCAATTACAGTTATTGTGAATGTGAAACCAAGTCCACCGATAATTGATTTAGGTGGAGCAAGAGGCGTTTGTGAATCAGACAGTATTGTATTGACCGCCGATAATAAAGGTTCTGGAAATTATTTGTGGAGTAATGGCAAAACAACCAAAAGCATTACTGTTAAAGATGGAGGAAATTATACCCTTACTTATACAGATACGCAAACTCCTGCTTGTACATCTTTACCTTCGCAGGCTTCTATCGTAACCATTAATCCATTGCCAGCTAAGCCAATAATTACAAGCCCTGATGGTAAATCTCCGCTTATTGAATTTTGTTACCGACAATTTACCACCTTAAAAGCCTCATCAACCACGGCGGGTGCTACTTTTGAGTGGGATTATCAAAACAGAAAGGATAATAGTATTGATGTGGCGGGTTCGGCAAAATTAACCACCGTCGAACTTATCAAAATTAGTGTTAAGTCGGTTGCCGTGTTTCCCAACAATCCCAAGGCTTGTAAATCATTACAGGCTTCGGACGTAGTAACAATTACGGTAAATCCATTGCCAACTACGCCCAATATCACAGCAAGTGGTCCTTTGACTTTTTGCCCAGATTCAACCGTTACGCTTACTTCAACCAATTCGCCAACGGGAGTTTATAAGTGGATAAATGCAAAAGATAATTCAGAATTTAGTGCTAACAAAACGGTTCTTATTGATACTACCAGTAAGTTTTTCAATACTGCATTAATTGAAAAAGTAGGTAAATTTTATGTAAGAACTATCAGCGATAAAAGTTGCGTTTCTGATACTTCAAAAAATATTACTATCACGGTTCGTAATGCCCCTCAACCTGCCAGTATTACTGCCGACCCACGCTCGGCAACGGTTTGTTTAGGTGGTAAAGTAACCATGAAAGCCTTAGTTGCCAATGGAAACATAGCAAAATATAGTTGGCGAGATGAAAGCACCTTGCAAGAAGTTTCGACTGAACCAGAAGTTTCAGTAATTACCTCGGGAAGTTTTAGTGTAAAAGTTAGAGATGTTTTCGGATGCTTTGCGGCATATTCAAAACCGCTAAAAGTTTCCATTAATTCATTACCAAACAAACCTACGCTCACACTCATTAAGCCAAAAGTATTTTGTGATGAAGATAGCGTGGTGGTACAGGCAAGTGAAGCAAGTACAACACCGAAAGGCAATAAGACAAGCTACCGCTGGATAGTAGATGGACTAACCATTACAGAATCTTTTGAAAGTAAGTTTTCGTGGAAAAGAGTAGGAGTTATTTCAGTAGCCCTAACCGACTCAAACGGTTGTAAAGCTGCTGCAGTTTCTGATACAATTCGTACAACGGTTAATCCATTACCTAATCCACCAACTATTACGGTGCGGGGGGCAAATCCTTTCTGTGCTGATAAAAATGTAGCGTTGAATGCCGTAGGAGCAAATGGAGTAACTTTTAAATGGAGTACGGGAGAAACAGTCCAACTTATTACAACGAATAAGGCTGGTAATATTACCGTCCAAGCTATCAATGGTTTTGGGTGTTTATCGAAGCCATCACCACCCGTTTTGATAAGAGTTAATCCATTGCCAACCCCACCAAAACTAACCGCAAATGGCGATGTTACTTTCTGTGAAGGTTCAAAAGTAAGAATAGTTTCATCAAGTGCTTTCAAGGCTTATTGGTTCAGAAGCACAACAGATTCTATCGGTTTAGGGGAAGACAATACTTCTATTTTTGCCTCTAAAACTGGAAATTATTTTGCCAAAATACAAGATGACAACGGTTGTATTTCCTTAGCATCAGCCCCGATTGCGGTGGATTCAAAACCTAATCCAACGCCAACTATTATTAAGCAAGTAGGCTCGTTTACACTTGATGCTCAGGGACTTGGCGATGAAAATGGATATTTGTGGAGATTCAATGGTGATTTACAAAGAGACCTTATTACCCGACTAATTAAGGCTAAAAAAGATGGTGATTATCAAGTACAGGCGAGTATTACCTACAAGGGTGTAAATATAACGGGCGGACAATTAGTATGCTACTCGAAGGTTTCGGATGCTATAAAATATAAACAAGATATTACTTTTGAAGGCATAAGTATTTTCCCAAATCCAAGTGCTGATGGCGTAATAAATTTGGAAGCAATTGAAGATTTAATTGGTGCAAAAATCTTGATTTATGACCTCTACGGACGAATCATCGCTGACTATACCATTGATAAATTCAATACCCTAAAAAGGATTGAACTTCCCAATCTTCACGGAACGACATATATCGTAAAAATCAGCTCAGGGGGATTAGAAAAAACCCGTAAAGTGTTGATTTATTGATAGTTGTAAGGTGAAATTCATAAAGAGAGGGTAAAATTTAGAAAATATTTTCTAAATTTTACCCTCTCTTTGAATATTTACCTGATTTGAAGTTGATAGTCAATTGCTGACAACCGAAAGCTATTTATCTACACATCACAAATCAAAACACCTTGTTTTAGGGAAGCAATTTTATCAGCTTTAGCAGGAACGAATTCTTGCCCGATAAAACCCTTGTAGCCCGTATCCAAGATGGCTTTCATAATGGCTGGATAATATAATTCTTGAGTATCATCAATCTCGTTACGTCCAGGAACGCCGCCTGTGTGATAATGAGAAATGTATTGATTATATTTTTTAATCGTTGCAATTACGTCCCCTTCCATGATTTGCATATGATAGATATCATACAACAATTTGAATTTATTAGAACCCACCATTTCACAAAGAGCCGCACCCCAGTCGGTATGGTCGCATTGATAATCTTTATGATTTACCTTCGAGTTCAACAATTCCATCGTAATCGTAACATCGTATTTTTCAGCGGTTTTCATGATTCTTTGAAGACCTTTTTTACAATTAATCAAGCCATCTTCATCACTCAATCCATTGCGGTTTCCTGAAAAAGTAATCAAGTTTTTTATGCCCGCTTTGGCAGCTTTCGGAATTAAATCTTCGTACAAAGCCACTAAACTATCATGATTTTTTACGTTATTAAAACAACTGGTCAAGCCCATTCCATTGCCCCATTGGTTGGCTTCTGGCCATCCGATTGCCGAGGTAAGGTCATATTTTTTGAGAATTTCCCATTCAGATGGTCCCGTTAATTCAAGGGATTGCATCCCAATTTCTTTGGCGGCTTTGCACAAATCCTCAAAAGGGATTGTGCTATAACACCAACGACAAGCGGAGTGATTGATTCGCCCTTTCAAAGCGGCATCCATCTGATTGTCCGCTGCCTCAATTCGGTTGTTAAGTGAACTTGCAAGCATCGTTGC
Organism: Cytophagales bacterium; assembly: GCA_031423975.1. Classification (GTDB taxonomy): domain Bacteria; phylum Bacteroidota; class Bacteroidia; order Cytophagales; family Spirosomataceae; genus Arcicella. Next base: position 7,527 of record JANPGQ010000671.1, read on the forward strand.
AGAGGCTAAACCGACACTTTGGAGAACAGTTCGGCGTGAAATTGATTTTTCCATTTTTCGTAATTAAACAGTACATAAACTAAGAGTTCTTTTTCTTATTTTTATACTTAATAATCATCGAAATTTACAATAAGTTTTTGGAAAAACTATTTTTTGCAAAGAGTATTATTTTAAATTATTCATTTAAGTTTACATACCCCGTTCATCCATCACCAAATCACCTATTTTCCCCATGCCTTCATTACGTTCAAAGTCTCATAAGCCATTTTTTGGTTATATTCTAAGGCAAGGCTTTTGTGGTTTACCAAATCAACAATCGTTCCGATAAAGCATAATCCGCCCGTAAAGAAGTACAAAATTCCCATTCCTATTTGATCAGTCAAAAAGCGTTGAATTCCCGCAAAACCAAAGAAACCTACCACAGTAGTTATCAAAATCAGGGTAGTATCACGGCGTTTATTTTGGTACATCATCACGAAGTTGCGTTGTTCGTCTTCGGACATATCTTTGATTAAATTTTGGATAAACATAGCTTCCTCAGCATCAAGGTTGGAAAGCATCATTAAAATGTTAGTATTCATCGTCTTTTTGTTAAGTTTTGAGATAATATATTGATTATTAGAAATTTGTAAATTTTTAAAATCCTTTTCCAATTAAAAATTAGCTTCTTTTTCTTTCTTTTTATAGTCAAAATACAAAAGAATTGTGAGTACAATTAATGAGCAACTTAAAAAGAGTGGTATTAAGTAGAATTGATTAATGGGCAATTTCAATCCGAGAAATAAGGCAACTACCGATATTACTCCAGCTGCAATGGCAAATAGACTATTTTTATAAAACCAGCTATAAGGAAAAAAATGTGCCGCCGTTATGATCACATATACCATAACAAAATAGTCTGGTGTTTTTGATAGCGTAAAAAACAAAATCGGGAAGTAGAATAACTGGGCAAAGTTTAACCAAAGTCCTAACGGTTGTAATGGATTATTTTTTATTGTCCAAGTTGTTTTGAGTATTTTTGAAAGTAAAAGTGCCAGTGGTAACATCACTGCACCAACATAAAAAGTTAAAATAGATTTGCTATAAGAAGTATATTCCATTGTCCAGATATAACTAATTGCCAGCCAAATAATACTTGCTGAAAAAGTGAAGTCCAAGCCATTCTTGGCTTTTATGGATAATTCCATTCTGAGTTTATCAAGATTTGTACTGTCCATTATCGTATTAGATTTGTATAAATTGTACTTTAATAACTTAATTCTTTGTGAATTTTGTAAACGAAACTAATCTGAAAATTCTCATTAAAATCACCAGCAAAGCAAAGATTCCAAGCGGATGATGATGAAAAGATTCTTTAAATTGACCGTGAAAAAGGAAAGAAATAGAATGACCTATTCCACAACCTGGGCAAAATGAAAACCCTAAATTCTTTATCGGGCATAGCGTAAAATGTGATTCGGAAGGGTTCGTAAAAGCTAAATAAATTAGTCCGCCAATCCAGAAAATAAGTTCTATGTTTATTCGCTTTATCATTGTGTATCAAAGGTGAGAGAGTTTTGAGAATCTTCAATCGTTTTCTACATGAAGTATCGATTTTGTATTATGACCAAGAGGTTTTTACGGATGGAATTAAATATTTATCACACAAAATGAACTAAACTGAAAAATCAAAACGTTTAAAAAGTATCTTTGTAAAACGATGAACAAAACTTTGACTCGCATATTTTGCCTTTTCATGGCTTTTCAGGTGCTTTTTGCCAGCACAGGATTTGCGATGTACGAGCACTTTTGTAAAATCAAAGGTTCAACAACTTATTCATTATCTACCCCAAAAAAATCTTGTTGTTCGGTTAAAAAGCCCTCAACGGAAAATACAAAGAAGTCAATTCTGAAAAGAGCAAAATGTTGTTCAGACCAATTTTCTTTGTATAAAATCAACCCTAATGCCTCTCAGAGCATTAAAATTGATTTCAAAACTCCTTCGCTTGCTTGGGTTTACACGCCTGTGTTTACTTACTCATACGCACATAAGAGCGAAAATATTTCTTTCAATACCCTTCATTATTCAAACTCAGCTCCGCCATTATCAGGCAGAGACCGACTCGTTTTTATCCAATCTTTCTTAATTTGATTTTGCCCTCTCTTTGAGGTGTTTCACGGTAAAATTTATCGGTGATTTAATACCTCATATCTTTTCGACTCTTTTAATTACCCCAAAATGAAATATTGTTTGGGTAATAATTTTGTAATTCATTCATAATCAAATAAATACAATGAAAAAAATAATTTTCTTAGGCTTCTTAGTGAGCCTTTCAATGGGCGTATTCGCTCAGACATCAACACCCGATGCACACACAGGACATGATATGAAGATGGAAACATCGGCAAAATCAAGTTTAGATTCGGAGGTACAAACGAGTGTAAATAAGTTATTAGTAAGCTATTACGCCGTGAAAAACGCCCTCATTGCCGATGATGGTAAAATGGCAAATGCACAGGCTGGCGAATTAGTAAAAACCTTAGCAACCGTGCCAATGGCAAAAATGACCGAAGAACAACACAAAGTTTTCATGGGACTATCGGATAAAGTAAAGTTTGATGCTGAACACATCAATGAAACTAAAGATATAAAGAATCAGAGAGACCATTTTAATGATTTGTCGAACAATGTTTTTGCTTTGGTAAAAGGCTTAAAAGCAAACGCAAGCCCGGTTTATCAGCAATACTGTCCGATGAAAAAGGCGTATTGGTTGAGTGATAATTCAGCGGTGAAAAACCCTTACTACGGAAAAGCAATGCTTACTTGTGGTAAAGTTACGGAGACGTTGAAATAATTGTTAGAAGGAAGACTTTGCATAAAGCGAAGTCTTCTAAAATTTAAAATAATGAAAAAGATAGCACAAACTTCGATTGTAGCAATTAGCATATTTATTGCTTCTTGTAAAAATACTGATACTGCTCAGCCAGAGTTAAATATCAGTTATCCAGCGGCTTACGTAGTAAATGGTACGAGTAGTACGCTTTCGGTTATTAATCTAAATACCAATGAAGTTGCCAATTTAATTCAACTAACGGATGATATGAGTGGGATGGCTCATTCTGGTGGAGGAAAATTTTTGCAATATCCTCATCATATTTATTTGAATCCTGCCAAAAATCAAATTGCCATTGCTGCCCCAGGTATGGATTTAAGCGAGGGACACGGAACGACTGCGGTACTGGCTCATTCGGGCATGGCAAAGGTTGCTATTTTTGATGCTGTTAAAGGGGTAAATTTAAAATTGATTGACGTTCCTGAGATGAACCACAATGCCATTTACTCGCCCGATGGAAAGGAAATTTGGACTTCCCAAATGGATGAAAAGGGAAAAGTTTTGGTATATGATGCCAATACTTACATCTTGAAAAATACGATAAATGTAGGCAAAGAACCTGCAGAAGTTACGTTTTCAAATGATGGATTAGTGGCTTTTGTGGCAAATGGCATGGATAATTCAGTTTCAGTGATTAATCCCAATACTAAAGCGGTTATTGCGACAATTCCAGTGGGTAAAAATCCTGTGGGTGCCTGGACGGGTTCGGACAATCGAATGTATGTGGATAATGAAGATGGACAGTCTGTTTCGGTTATAGACGTGAAAACCTTGAAAGTTGTTGAAACGGTTGCCTTGGTTTTTATGCCAGGCTATGCCGCCTTTAATGGTGAAATGAAAGAACTTTGGGTAACCGACCCAATGAATGGGAAATTGCATTGGTGGAAACAAGATGCCAGTGGAAAATTTATAAAAGGTGGCTCATTCTCAACTGCCAACGGCTCTCATGCCATTGCGTTTAAGGGTATGTCCGCCTACATTACCAATCAAGAAGCTGCCTCAGTTTCGGTGGTTGATGTGATGAAGCATGAGAAAATAAAGGATATTAAAGTGGGTGAAAAACCGAATGGAATTGTGATTAGATAATAAATAGATGTGTTTTTAAGTCGTTGATATTCAGATAAATGTGAGAATTTTATAACTATTTGGTAGAATTGTATAAGACTAAAAAAGGATTTATTTATAGATTGCTTTGTAGAGACTTTTCTACAAAGTAATCATTCTCAATAAAATGGAAGAAATGACACACACATATCAAGTATCAGGAATGACCTGCGATGGATGCCGAGCAACGGTAGAAAAAACACTCAATCAAATGGAAGGATTGTCCGCCGTAGTAACGTTGAATCCACCTATTGCAACCATTACGATGCAACACCATATTACTACTGATAAGTTGCAAATGGCACTTTCCAAGGCAGGAAACTATGTTATTGAGGATGTACACAGTTCAAAAATGCACGCTCACCATGAGATGAAATCAGCCGAAGTAGTAACATCAACGTCAAACGGTACGGGTAAATTCTACTGTCCGATGCACTGTGAAGGGGAAAAAATGTATGATAAAGCAGGAGATTGTCCTGTTTGTGGAATGCACTTAGTTCAAGAACAAGTTATCGCACAAAAGGCTCAATATACTTGCCCGATGCACTCCGAAATCATAAGGGATGCCCCTGGGTCTTGTCCGATTTGTGGAATGAATTTAGTCCCGATGATGCCGACGGTTAGCGAAGAAAGTAAAGTTTATGACGATTTGTGGAAGAAAATGAAAGTTGCTATTCTTTTCACCGTTCCCGTTTTTGCTATTGCGATGATTTCCATGATTCCCAATAGTCCTTTAATGAAAATTATGGATATGCAAAAATGGAATTATGTTCAATTTATTCTAACATTGCCCGTAGTTTTTTACGCTTGTTGGATGTTTTTTGTGAGAGCTTGGAAATCAATTATCACATGGAATCTCAATATGTTTACGCTCGTAGGCATTGGTACGGGCGTAGCATTTCTGTTCAGTATTGTTGGAATGTTATTCCCAAATCTGTTCCCCAATGAGTTTAAAAGCATGGACGGAACGGTTTCACTGTACTTTGAGGCAACTGCCGTTATTTTGACCTTGGTTTTATTAGGTCAATTATTGGAAGCAAAAGCCCATAGCCAAACCAGTGGAGCCATCAGAGAATTACTAAAATTAGCTCCCACCGAAGCCACATTGGTTAAGGACGGAAACGACAGTATTATTTCAATCCACGACATTAAAAAAGGCGATTTATTAAGGGTAAAACCAGGCGATAAAATTCCTGTGGATGGTAAAATTTCTGATGGTGAAGGCACAATTGACGAATCCATGATTACGGGTGAGCCAATTCCAGTGGATAAAATTAGGGGTGATGCCGTAAATTCGGGAACGATAAATGGCAATAAATCTTTTGTGATGATAGCTGAGAAAGTAGGGGCCGAAACCTTACTTTCTCAAATCGTGCAGATGGTTAATAATGCCAGTCGTTCAAAGGCTCCGATTCAGAAATTAGCGGATAATATTGCTAAATATTTTGTTCCGATTGTGGTTATTATTTCAATCATAACCTTTTTTGCTTGGGCAAAATTTGGGCCAGAACCAGTTTTGGTTTATGGGTTTATAAATGCAATTGCGGTCTTGATAATTGCCTGTCCATGTGCTTTGGGATTGGCAACGCCCATGTCCGTCATGGTGGGTGTTGGTAAAGGAGCAACATCGGGCGTTTTGATAAAAAACGCCGAAGCCTTAGAAAATTTGAACAAAATAAATGTGTTAATTACGGATAAAACAGGCACAATTACTGAAGGAAAACCCACCGTTGAAAAAGTATTTTCAAGTGAAAATGATGAGATAAAAATCTTACAAAACATTACCTCTTTAAATCAATACAGTGAACATCCATTAGCCGAAGCGGTTGTAAAATATGCCAAAACTAAAAATATATCTCTAATAGAAGTAAAAGATTTTGAGGCTATTTCGGGTAAAGGCGTTATCGGAACGGTGGCAAATAATAGAGTAGCTTTGGGAAATAAAAAGCTAATGGAGCAAGTTGGGGCAACAATTCCAGAAGATATTGAAGAAAAAATTATTACCGAACAGAAATTAGGTAAAACGGTTTCATACATTTCTGTTGGTGGAATGGTTATGGGTTTTGTCTCAATTACGGATGCCATCAAAACAACCAGTAAGGATGCCATTCAAGAGTTAATGCGACAAGGTGTTGAGGTAATAATGCTGACGGGCGACAATGAAAATACGGCAAAAGCGGTGGCAGATGAATTACATTTGAGTTCATACAAAGCGGGTTGTTTGCCAGAGGATAAATTGAAGGAAATTAAACGACTACAAGCCGAGGGAAAGATAGTGGCAATGGCGGGTGATGGCATAAATGATGCTCCCGCTTTGGCACAAGCCGACATTGGAATTGCGATGGGAACTGGAACGGATGTGGCAATTGAAAGTGCAAAAATTACGCTGGTGAAAGGAGATTTGCAAGGAATCGTAAAAGCCAAAAATTTGAGCCATGCCGTGATGAGAAATATTAAACAAAATCTATTCTTTGCCTTTGTTTACAACGCATTGGGCGTTCCGATTGCAGCAGGAGTTTTATATCCATTTTTTGGAATTCTACTTTCGCCGATGATTGCAGCCTTAGCAATGAGTTTTAGTTCAGTATCTGTGATTGTAAATGCTTTGAGGTTAAAGAGTTTAACAATTTAACAAAACGTGGCGACGTACCGCAAAAAAAATGAAAAAGTTAATCGGAATTTTCGCACTATTTCTTTTCGCTTCATTAAGCGTATTCGCCCAAAAATCAACATCAATAGTGGATTATAAAGGGCATATTATGAATGGGAAAAACCAAATTGGAAGCATTACCTCAGAAGGAGGTTTTGACCAAGCGGGTAAGTCCATGACAAAAGTAGATGGCAAGGGAAATATCGTAGATTCAAACGGGAAAATAATTGGAACAGCCCCTAAAAATGGGACATTTGTGTATTATTTCAAGGATAATGAAGAAAAATATACCATTGAGAAAGCGAACCACACGGGAATGTGTAAGGTAACAAATGTCAAAGGCGAAACTGTTATGCTTTTGCACAATAGCTATAAACAACAAGGGGCTTGTGCGGTTCATTGTTTACACGAAAATCATTGTATGCCATTGGATGGCATGGATATGAAAGAACATAAACATTGATTTTTAGAATTAAAATAGGAAGCAGAACCAATATAGGTTTTGTTTCTTATTTTTAACCCAAGCAAAAATGAAGAATAAAATACCTTCTTTACTAAGTACTATTGGATTATTTTTTACCGTAATTGTTTCGCCTTGTTGCTTTCCAATGTTTGGATTTGTACTGGCAGGTTTTGGAGTAGCAACTGATACATTTGAATTATTTGGTAAGTGGACAATGCTCATTTTCCAATATATGGTTCTTTTCTCATTGGTTAATTTAACGCTTAATTATGCACTCAACCGCAATATTTGGATTTTTGGTTTAGCATTAATAAGTACATTCATCATATTTTATGGTTTTGATGATGATTTTAACCGCCCTGTTATTTATGCAGGAATGCTTGGACTTTTAATCGCACAAGTTTCTAATTTTTATGTTCAACGTAAGCAAATAAACACCAATATGAATTCCATAAAGTTAGAATCCATCATCACTTGCCCTGATTGTGGTCATAGAAAATTAGAAACAATGCCCACCGATGCTTGCCAATTCTTCTATGAATGCGAAAAGTGTAAAGTCGTTTTAAAACCGCAATCAGGAGATTGTTGTGTTTTTTGTAGCTACGGAACGGTTAAATGTCCACCTATACAGGCAGGAACGAACTGTTGTCAATAATTACTTACCAACTTACAGTAATCGCAATATCAATCTAAAATCATAAAAAAATGAAAAACTTAACCATTTTAGCCGTAATCATGGCATTTACTTTTACCGCTTGTAATTCATCAAAAACCAAAGAAACGCAAGTCGTTGAAAAAGCGACAAGTACCGAAAAAATGTATGCTTGTTCCATGCACCCAGAAGTAACGGGCAAAGAAGGCGATACTTGTTCCAAATGTAGTATGGCACTTACCGAGGTAAAACAAACGGAAGATTCTACAAAAATGAAGTAAGATTTAAACTTGAATTTATAGCCACTAATTCTTTGAACATGAAAAAAGGAGAATTTCAACGAAAAATAAGAAAAACTCACCGTTGGTTAGGGTTTGTTTTAGGTATTCAATTTCTATTTTGGACAATTGGAGGACTTTATTTCAGTTGGTCGAATATGGATGAAGTGCATGGGGACCACCAAAAGGCTCATATTCACCCGCTTACAGGCAATATTAATTTGATAAATCCGCAAGAGATTCTCACGAAAATTAAACAAAAAGATACTGTCAATTTTGTGTTAGGTGTACAGTTAATTCAAATTTTGGAAAAACCTGTTTACCAAATAATTTACTCAAAAGAACACGACAGAGGTATGAAAATACAATTAGCCGATGCTGAAATAGGAAATCTTCGCCCGCATTTATCAAAGGAGGAAGCCGTTGAAATTGCTCGAAAGAACTTTTCGGATGATGCTGAAATCAAGCAAATTGAATACTTAACCACTACCAACGGACACCACGAATACCGGGAACAACCTTTGCCAGCGTATGCTGTAACGTTTGTAAATCCCTCAAATACAACGGTTTACGTAAGTTCTGAATTGGGAACGGTACAAAAATTTAGAAATAACAAATGGAGAATCTTCGACTTTTTGTGGATGCTTCACACAATGGATTATCAAGGTCGTGACAATATTTCTAATTGGTTATTGAGAGCCTTTTCAATCTTTGGGTTATTTACCATTAGTTCGGGATTTATTTTGTTCTTTTTGAGTCGTAAAAAGTGATACAAAACACCAAAATATTATGAAAATTATTAATCTTATATCTTCATTATTTCTATTAATAAGTGGAAATATTTTTGCCCAACATGAGTATCATCAAATGCAAATGCCAACGGAAAAACCGACCAGAAAGGATGTGCAATTGCCTAAAAATAAGGCAGTTGTGGGCAATCCAAAAGTCGTACATTATGATTTGTATGTACGAGATACGATGGTGAATTTAGGCAATAAATCCAAGCGAGCTATTGCCGTTAATGGAAAAATCCCAATGCCTACGCTTACCTTCACGGAAGGCGATACTGCCGAGATTTATGTGCATAATGAACTGAACGAAGAAACGTCTTTGCACTGGCACGGCTTGATTTTACCGAACCAATATGACGGTGTGCCAAATCTTACACAAATGCCTATAAAACCGCATACGACCCATTTATACCGATTCCCAATTGTGCAACACGGAACGCATTGGTATCATAGTCACACGGATTTACAGGAACAAATTGGGATGTATGGTTCAATGATTTTGAATAAAAGAAAGGAGTTAGATGTTCCTACAATTCCAATAATTCTCAGTGAATGGTCGGACTTGAACCCAAATAATGTTCATCGAATGTTGCATAATGCAACGGATTGGTTTGCCATCAGAAAAGGCACAACTCAGAGTTATTCGGAAGCCATTAAACAGGGTTATTTTAAAACCAAAGTCAAAAATGAATGGAAACGGATGAATGCGATGGATGTGAGTGATGTTTACTACGAGAAATTTCTGATTAATGGGAAAAATGAAAGTCAATTTTCACAATTCAAGGCAGGGGATAAAGTTCGGTTAAGGATTTCAAATGGAGGTGCATCAACCTATTTTTGGCTGACTTATGCTGGGGGAAAAATGACGGTTATTGCCAGTGATGGAAACGATGTTGAACCTGTTGAAGTGGATAGATTAATCATTGCTGTTTCCGAAACCTACGATGTCATTGTTACGATTCCTAAAAATGGAAGCTATGAATTTTTGGCAACTTCGGAAGATAGAACAAAATCTACCTCTATATTTTTGGGTGCGGGAAAGAAAGTAAATGCCAAACCTTTACCCAAATTGAAATATTTTGAAGGTATGAAAATGATGAATGGCATGATGAAAATGAACGGAGATTTGGACGATATGGGCATGAGCATGAGCCTAAATCAGATGGATATGAATACCGTCATGTATCCGGAAATCACGGGAGAGATATCAGAAAAATCAAATGCTGAAAAAGATACCGCATCCATGAAAGATATGAAAATGGATGGGATGAAAGGACACGACATGAAGGATATGAAAATGGATGATATGAAGGGACACGACATGAAGGATATGAAAATGGATGAATCTCAATACAATAGTAATGAAATGTCGGACATTGTTACGTTGAATTATTCCATGTTAAAGTCGCCAATCAAAACCGATTTGCCTAAAAATGCTCTCATCAAGGAGTTGAATTTTGAATTGAGTGGAAACATGAACCGTTACGTATGGAGTATTAATAATAAAGTGGTCTCGGAAAGTGATAAAATTCTGATCAAGAAGGGTGAAATCGTGCGGATGATAATTCATAATGGTTCAATGATGCGACACCCCATGCACCTACACGGGCATGATTTTAGGGTTTTGAACGGACAGGGAGATTATTCTCCGATGAAAAATATCATTGATATTATGCCAATGGAAACCGATACCTTAGAGTTTGCTGCTACAGAAAGCGGAGATTGGTTTTTTCATTGTCATATTCTCTACCACATGATGGCGGGTATGGGAAGGGTTTTTTCTTACGAAAATTCACCCCCAAATCCTGAAATACCTAACCCAAAATTAGCCAAAAGAAAGCTATTTGCTGACGATAGAATGTTTCACGTTATGGCAGAAAATGGTGTTGAAACTAACGGAAACGATGGTGAATTGATGATTTCAAATACTCGTTGGAGTATCGGTTCGGAATGGCGTTTGGGCTATCACGATAGGCACGGTTACGAAGTTGAAACCCACATCGGTCGGTATTTGGGGAAAATGCAATGGTTAATGCCCTTCATTGGTTTTGATTGGCGTTATCGGAAATTTGGGATGGATGAACAAGAGAAAAATATCTTCGGACAAACCAACACCAAAGACAAACGTTCAGTGTTTAGTGTTGGGGTGAATTATACTTTGCCCATGTTGCTGACCGCCCAAGCGGAGGTTTTTACGGATGGTAATGTACGTTTTCAATTAGAGCGAAAAGATATGCCAATTTCTAAGCGATTAAGACTTAATTTTATGGTTAATACTGACAAAGAATATATGGTCGGTGGAAAATATATTCTGACCAGAAACATCGCATTATCAAGTCATTACGACAGTGATATGGGGTTTGGGGCAGGTTTAACCTTCAATTATTGATTATAAAATGGCACACGACCATCACCACCACGCACCCAAGATTACCAATCTCAATAGGGCGTTTATTATTGGCATTGTTTTTAATTTAGGATATGTTGTTTACCAAATTATTGTAGGCTTACGGATAAATTCGCTGTCTTTGTTGTCGGATGCACTCCATAATTTTGCGGATGTGATTGCCTTGGCATTGTCGTTGTTAGCGTTTCGTCTAACGGGTATCAAAGCAACAGAACGATATACTTTTGGCTACAAAAAAGCCTCCATACTGATTGCATTGCTTAATTCTTTGGTGTTGTTGGTATCAATTGGGGCGATAGGTTATGAAGCAATTTTACGCTTTTTCACACCCGAACCTCAAGAAGGTTTAACCATTTCTATTGTCTCGGCGGTGGGAATTTTTATCAATGGGTTTACGGCTTTACAGTTTTTTAGAGATAAAGATTCTGACTTAAATGTGAAGAGTGCATTTTCACATTTAGCAGCCGATGCAGTGGTGTCTTTGGGTTTGGTAATTGGTGGTATTTTGATTCATTTTACAAGCTGGACTTGGATTGACCCAGTGCTGAGTTTGATTGTGGCTTTCGTGATTATTGGCGGTACTTGGTCATTGGTAAAAGATACGTTGAAACTATCCTTAGACGGTGTGCCAAGTGATATTGACCTCAATAAAGTGCGTGAAGAAATCCTTGAATCGCCCGAAGTGGCAAGTATACATCACCTCCACGTATGGGCAATCAGCACCACAGAAAATGCCTTGACGGCTCATATAGTTTTGAATCAAATACTTGATTTTCAGAAGATTAATACTTTAAAAAGAAATATAAAACATCACTTAGAACACGTAAATATACATCACGCTACGCTCGAATTTGAAGTCGCTGATGATTGTACTGATGAAGCGTGTTAAAGTTAAATATCATAAAAATGGATTTTAAAATATTACATAAACTCCTCTTTTTTAGCTTATTATTGATTTCAAAAACTGCAATTTCTCAAAACGAAACTCTCAGAGGAATCGTTTTAGAGAAAAAAGCAGATGGTAAAACCGAACCCGTAATTGGAGCAACTTTACGCTGGGAAAATGCCAAAAATGGAACGTCAACCGATGCAAAAGGGGAGTTTACTTTGAGTAAATCGGCAGGAAATCATGAGTTAATTATCAGCTCGGTGGGCTATAAAACCGATACTTTGATGGCTCATACATTGGAATATTTTACGGTTTATTTAACGCCACAAAATGCTAATTTACAGGAAGTTACCGTTAGGAGCGAAGCCACAACAATGGATAGAATGAACCCAATTCATACCGAAATAATCACGACCAAAGCCCTTGCCAAAGCTGCCTGTTGTAACCTTTCGGAGAGTTTTGAAACCAATGCTTCGGTGTCTGTCAGTTATTCAGATGCCATTACGGGGTCGAAGCAAATTCAATTGTTGGGTTTATCAGGAAATTATGTACAAACCAATGTCGAAAATATCCCTGCCATCAGGGGTTTAAATACTACTTTTGGCTTGAATTATATTCCAGGCACATGGTTGGCTTCTATTGATGTTGGTAAAGGGGCAGGTTCGGTGGTCAATGGCTACGAATCTATGACAGGGGCGTTAAATATCGAATTAGTGAAACCTGATGCTCCCGAAAAATTGTATCTGAATGTCTATGGAAATAGTCAGGGTAGGGGAGAGGTTAATCTGAATTTGAATCATAAAATTGATAAAAAATGGTCGGTTGGTTTGCTCACACACGCCAGCACTTTACAAACTAAATTAGACCAAAATAAGGATGGTTTTTTGGATTTGCCACTTTATACCCAGTTCAACGGCATCAATCGGTGGAAATATCAATCTGATAAAATGATGGCTTCATTCGGTGTAAAGGTGCTTTTTGAGGATAGGGTAGGGGGACAAGTCAATTTTAACCCTGATACTGACCGAAATTCTGGAAAGTTTTACGGTTTTGGCAGTAAGACTCAACGCTACGAATTTTTCAGTAAAACTGCCAAATTATATCAATCAAAGCCGTATCAAGGTTTAGGGCTGATTATCAATGGAATATTGCACGATAATGTATCTTATTTTGGGTTCAAAAACTATACGGGAACACAAAAAAGCCTTTACGCAAATTTGATTTATCAGAACATTATTGATAATACCAACCACCAATATAAAGCAGGATTGAGTTATTTATTGGATGATTATAACGAAAAATACATTGATTCAACCTTCAAAAGGACTGAATCTGTACCTGGGGCTTTTGTGGAATATACCGAAACAATTCCAGAAAAATTAGTAGTCGTATTGGGGGGTCGGGTCGATTTTCATAATTTGTATGGGACAAGATTTACACCCCGTTTTCATTTGAAATATGATATAAATTCCGAAACGCATTTACGCCTAAGTGCGGGCAAAGGTTGGCGAATGCCCAATGCCATTGCCGAGAACTTTGGAATGTTGGTAAATTCAAGACAATTGCTTGTCAATGAGATAATTAGACCCGAAGAATCTTGGAATTTTGGCATAAGTTTAAGCAATGATTTTTATCTTTTCGGACAAAAAGGAACGGTCATTTTAGATGCTTATCGAACCAATTTTCAGAATCAACTAATCGTGGATATGGAAAATACAGATTACGTCAGATTTTATAATTTAAAAGGTCGTTCGTTTTCCAATAGTTTTCAAGCAGAAGTCAATTATTCTTTGATGAAACGGATGGATTTGAAATTAGCCTATCGAGTTTTTGATGTGCAGAACGATGTCCAAACACCCACAGGAGAATTAACATTATTGCCAAAACAATTTGTGAATCGGGATAGGTTTCTGTTGAATTGGGCGTATGCCGCCAAATTTGATAAGTGGAAATTTGATTTTACTTGGCAATGGAACGGACAAAGAAGAATTCCAAATACTGTAGAAGGACACGTTCATTCAGCCACTTCTCCTTCGGTTTTTGCTCCTGCATTTTCCAATATTAATGCCCAAGTTACCAAGGGTTTTTTGAAATGGGAGCTATATGTTGGTGGAGAAAACTTAAATAATTTCACCCAAAAAAGCCCAATACTCGCTGCAAATGACCCTTTCGGCAAAAATTTCGATGCCTCAATGGTTTGGGGACCCGTTATTGGACGAATGGTTTATGTGGGGATGAGGTATAAGATTAAATAGCAATTGGCTTCCGGCAATCGGCTTTCGGTTTTCGCCAATAACCTCTTTGATGTATTAATTAACAAATTTAATAACACGCTGATTGCTGACAGCCGATTGCTGACAGCCAAAAGCCAATAGCCAAAATGACCCAGACAATCAATATATCAGGCATGACTTGTGAAGCCTGTGAGTATAAAATTCAGCATATTTTCTCACAAATTCCAAGCGTAAAATCGGTAATTGCCAAACATTCCGACAATTTTGTAACGATAGAATCGGATGAAAATATGAGCAAAGAGATGATTTTAGAGGTCTTGAAGCCTCATTCAAAATATGGACTAATTGATAAACCAATAACTGATTTAGGAATTGATAAATCAGAAACGAAATCATGGACAAGCCAATATTATCCATTATTTTTAATTGCTGGGTTTATTATAGCGGTAAGTTTCTTAACGTCCTTTTACTTGGGAATGTATGAAATGAAGCATTTTCAGTTAAGAATGTTCCTCCATAATTTCATGACTGGATTCTTTTTAGTATTTTCATTCTTTAAATTATTGGACGTAAAAGCCTTTGCCGAGAGTTTTCAGATGTATGATTTATTAGCCGCCAAAGTGCCAGCTTATGGCAAAATTTATCCTTTTATTGAGTTGGCATTGGGCTTGTTGTGTTTAATCCATTTTCAGGAAAAATACGTTTATACAGCAGATATTATCATTATGGGTTTTGGAGCATTGGGCGTAATACAGAGTGTGGTGGACAAACGAAAAATCAAATGTGCCTGTTTGGGAACAGTATTTAATTTACCTATGAGTACTGTAACCATTATCGAAAATTCGTTAATGGTTATCATTGGAATAATATTGCTGGTACTGTAATACGGAAGCCAATTGGTAGAAAACTGTAACACGGACTGCCAGTCCGTAATTAATATAAATATTTAACAATCAACTAATTACAAATAAAAAATCATGAAAAACAAAATCCTTTTATTCGCCCTTTTGTTGGTATCAGTCCTCACTTTTGCTGACGTACCCAAAACTCAAACCGTCAAAATCAAGACCTCTGCCATTTGTGAAATGTGCAAAGAACGCATTGAGAAAAAATTAGCTTTCACCAAAGGTGTAACGGATGTAAACTTGGATGTGGATAGCAAAGACAAAGTAGTAACGGTGATTTTCAATCCTAAGAAAACAAACATTACAAAACTCAAAAAAGCCATTACCGAAGTAGGATATGATGCAGACGAAGTAGTAGCAGAAACAGGGGGCTATGATAAATTACCAAGCTGTTGCAAGAAAGGTGGGAAGATGGAGTAGTGTCTATCAAACTTCCCGAAAGTAGAAAAGAACTTTCGGGAAGTCTCTTCGAAAAATTAAAACAACATCTGCCTCGCCGCCACATTCCAACGCACCCCAAAAGACGCAACAGTATTGGTATAATCTAATCTATCTACGGCACTATCGTATTTCCTGTTCATATAATGCCCTTCCAAAAATAGATTATGTTTGATTTGAAACGAAGCCCGAACATCAATAATAGTTGTTACGGTACTTCTGCCTTGCCCTATATAATTGCCGTATAGGTCATTATATAGCACTTTTCTACTTCGGGTGTCATAATCTTTTAGAATATCTCCGCCCCAATTTTCGGTGGTTGTTCTGTCTTCTCCAAATTTGGCGTAAATCACTTTGCCCGTCAATTGCAATCGTTTGATGGGTTGCCAACGAATTATGTGCGACCATTCCTCAAAATTTGCCCCTAATGGATGAGCCAAAGCTTGGTTATAATGTGTATAATTGGCATCATCATAATGACTATACGTGTAAGGACGAGCCATGTTATATTCCATCTGATAGTCCAAATTATCAATCCCGAAAACATCAATATATTTGATGCCTCCTTGGACTCCCAATTTTTTTGCCCAATACCCATTCGCTTTAAAGAACTCTTTTGCACTAAATTCGTCCAGCATAAATTGTCCATAAAGTGAAAATTTCTTGGCAAAATTATACTTGAAATCTATTCCAATAAATGCATTATCAGCACTTCCTTGAAAACTTTCTACAAAACGATAAAAAATGACGGGGTTGAGATAATTCAAATCAAAGCCTTTTCCTGTAGTGCTATCTCGCTGAAAGACAACACTTTCCGTAAAACCAATATTCAATTTTTTGGATAAATTAACGCTCAAATGGTGAAGCGTCATGTATTTTCTGGGAAATATTTGGTCATAAGGTTTAAAACCTGTGTACACCAATTGTGTAAAAAGATTTTGGTACTCAAAAATACCTACATTAGTCTTGAATTTCAAAAATAGGAGTGGAGCGGCATTATCTGAAAGCATCAAAGAACGGAAACCATTGCCAATTATATTTTTGTCGTGACCAAACTGTAATTGAATATTTTTTGTGGCTTGAAAGGTGATATAAGCCCTTGCGGAGAAAAAATCGGTACTATATGGGTCGCCTTTATATTGTTTTGTCAAACCTTCGCCAGGCATTCCAGGAAGTCTTTCGATAGTTCTCAGTTCATTTTGATTATATTTGTCCACAAATTCCTTAGCATAGTCGGGAATGACCGCAATGTTATCCGTAATGAAAGTATAAAAACCAACTTTGCGGTTTATCATTCCTCTAATTTCGATACCTCTTGAATTGAGAGCCGTTTGTTTTTGGTCTTTGCCATCAACCACTCCCATTTCAAAATTGAACACAGGATTTACGTGAATATCAAGTACATCATTGGAACTGGAATAGGCATCAGCTTTTCGGAAATAGAAAGTGTTCCATAAGGGCTTGCGGCTCTTACCGACTGTATCGGGTTTTGTCCACTCCCAACTATCATTTTGTAAATATTCGAGATTAAATTTATCTTGCGACGACA
Organism: Cytophagales bacterium; assembly: GCA_031423975.1. Taxonomy (GTDB): domain Bacteria; phylum Bacteroidota; class Bacteroidia; order Cytophagales; family Spirosomataceae; genus Arcicella. The sequence continues at coordinate 24,760 of JANPGQ010000671.1, forward strand.
AATAAATAGAATTGTCTGCCCATACACTATCCACCAATTGAACGATACCTTTGCGTGTGAAAGGCTTTACAGTAGTATGAAAACCTTCTGAAAATTTTCCCCTTTTTATCTCGTAGCGGTCAATTAAATGATAATAGTCTTCGTTCAGTGGAGCAAAGGCACTCTGAGCTTTGGAGAGATAAATATTTGATAAACATAGTATTAGTGTAAGAAATAGTATTTTTTTAAACATAACTTCAAAAGGGTTTGGGCGAAGCCCTGCGATAAAATCCTCCGCAAGATAACAATAAATTAGCCCCTAAAATCATGCCATTTGGAAAATATTTAACAGTGATATTTGCAACAGCTATCAAATTTTTTAACGGACCAATTGCAGGCTTACTTTTAAGTCTAACTTGGTGGGAAACCGCTGTGTGTTGTATAATAGGTATGATGACAACGGTAATTATCGTTTCCATCCTTGGCGAACAGGTTCAGCGTTTAATAGCAAAATATCGAACCAAGAAAGCCGTTCTATTCTCTAAACGTTCACGGTTTGCCGTAAAAATTTGGCTAAAATTAGGCATTTGGGGCATTGCGTTTTTTACGCCCTTGATTTTCACGCCCATTGGAGGTACTTTAATGGCTCTTTCTTTCAAAGTACCCATTCCAAAAATTATCTTTTCAATGTTAATTTTTGCGGTATTTTGGGGAGTAGTATTGAACTTCGGCATTTTTAATTTAGGCATAAAAATGCCAGAGGGAGGGATAATGGAATTGCTTTTTGGGAGGAGTTGATGAAATATGGGTTTTATTTCTTCATATAATCCCCTCTTGAGAATGACTTTTCAATCATACAGTACAACAGAATAAACAAATACCGACTGCCCATTTCTTTGATTTTCAAGTTCGATTTACCGTATTTTCTGTTCATCCAACTGTTGGGGACTACCGTGTAGGTATATCCACGAACGTAGGCTTTCAAAGGTAATTCTACCGTCAGATTAAAATGTGCCGACATGAAAGGTTTTACGCCCTCAATGGTTTCTCTTTTGTATAGTTTGAAGGCATTTGTAGTATCGTTGGTCTTGATACCCGTCAGCATTTTTATCACAAAATTAGAAACTCGATTGATGAATAATTTCACTTTGGGATAATCATGCACTTTTCCTCCTTTGATAAATCTACTACCAAAAACGGCATCCACATTTTGCTCTTGCATGGTGCGGTAATATTTTACCAAATCCTCGGGCGAATCCGACATATCCGCCATCATCACCGCCACACAGTCGCCCGAAAAACGCTCTAAACCGTAGCGGATAGCGTACCCAAAGCCATTTGGACCTTTATTCGTAAAATAAACAAGCGTGGGGATTTCCTTTTGCAAGTTCTGTAAAACTTGCTCAGTATTGTCTTTTGAATTATCGTTGGTTACACAAATTTCGTGGTCGATATCGTGTTTTACCAATGTTTCGTACAAAGAATGTAAGGTTTCGGGAAGAGATTCTTCTTCGTTATAGGCAGGAATTACTACGCTTAGTTTCACAGTGTTTCTATTTTTTCTATAAAATCAGAATATTCTTTGGCTGGAATAAAATGTTTTTGAGTACGATAATTCAATACCGTAAAGATAAGGAATAAGGAACTCAAAAAGGCTTGTAAAATCACAATTATCGAAGCTGTTACGAGCGTAGTAGCCCAACCTGGTGAAGCATTTTCGGGAGATAAAAACTTGATAATTAACACTAAAACTGCCCCTAAACCTGCTAACAAAATCATGACTAATGAACCAATCAAAATCCTAACCGCCACCGTATCTAAATGCACCGATACCGCACTCAAACCATGCAGTACCAAAGAGACAAAATTCATTTTAGATTTCCCCGCCAAGCGAGTACCCCTTTCAATCGGGATGGAAGTATAAGGCAATTTTGAACGAATGATTCCACCTGGAAAATGATTCCAAATTTCGGACACATAGGCTAATTTTTGGGCTTGCCGAAAGGGCAAAATACTGAAATTGCCAAACTCAATCGTCTTGCCCGTCAATAAGCCAAAGAGAAATTTGTAAGTATAATAACCCAATCTAAAAATCACTCCTTCACTACGTTTTGAACGTTTTGCGAAGATGATTTTGTCGGGATCTTGCAGAGAGGCTTGGTAGAGTGCTTGAATATCGGCAGGGCGGTCTTCCCCATCCGAATCCATGACGATAACTTTCTCAAAATCAACGTTTTGGGTCAAATAAGCCAAACCCAAAGCAATTGCTTTTTGATGGCTAACATTACGCCAAAGCCTGATAATGGAAAAATTATATTCCGAAAATCGTTGAATATCGCAAGGGATAGAAGAACAATCATCCACCACAACGAAGGAAAGTTTAGCGTAAAGTTCTACTGAATTACGCTCCTTTATCTTACTGAGCAATAATTCCAGTGCGTCCCAATCATTGTATAGTGGAATAAGTATTTTTACCATACATTCGCCAAATCTTTAGCTTCGTATAAATGATTACGTTCTTCGTAAACCGAACCCTTTTGAGCCTTCAATTTCAAATTATCTTTGCGAGTCAATTTGAACAAAAAAGCTACGGGTGTCAGGAATATGAAGAAAATAGCGGTGAGAAGAACGTAAGAATTAAAAGTACCCAAAATATGAGCAATTTTCCCCCAAACCCAAGCTACTTTTTCGCTCAGAAAATCAGAAAATACGCCAATAAGTCCAATCACCAAGGAGGCAATCAACAAATAATTTGACCAAGTTTTTGTTCTAAAAACAAAGTATAGTACCAACATACCTACCGTAATGACAAGCATGGTTTCAAGATTTTTTTCTCTTTTCATGTTTATAATTTGCGATTTGTGAGTTAGCGATTTGTGAATTAAACTCACAACTCACTAAATCACAAATCACCACTATTTTTTAAAATAACGTATAAATAAACGGAGCAATGGCTGAACCGCCACCAATCACGATGAGGATACCTATTAAGAGTAACACAAAAATTACGGGTAAGAGCCACCATTTTTTACGCTCTTTCAAAAAACTAAAAAGGTCTGTTAGGAAATCCATGATTATTTTATTTTATATCTTTTACTAATTGTTTAATCAATACTTCATTTGCCAGTGCCGTTGGATGTTCATCGTAGGGAATGGCGTACTTTTTATCGGTCGGGTTAAAGAGTTTTGAGTAGTCCAAAACTTTTACTCTTTTTTGTTTTAACAGATTGATAATCAATGAACTACCTATCGTGGTGGGATAAATAATCACGTAAAAATTATCGTTGCCAAACTGTTTTTTATAGTTTCTTGAAGCCGCTGCCATTATTTCGGCAGTCAGTTCATAATCAGCTTTCGATATTCTGAAAGGATAGCCAATTTTGAATAATTTCAGGATATTACTTTTCAATATTACTTCATAAAACCAACTTCTGATTCTTCGAGCATTTTTGAACAAACCATCGTGTTTTAATTCATTGCCAACCTCATGAAAATAAGGAGCATTGCCACCGTTGTACCCATAGTTGGTCATGGTGCCGATGGCTCGATTTACGTGGTCGTTGATGTAAATATAAAAAGCTATGCCAGTAGATTCCTTTACAATATCCATTGCGGCAATATTTTTGGGTGAATCTGTTTCCAAACGAGCTAACATTTGGTGGGGTCCATAGCCACTATACGCAAAATTATAAGGACGGTAGGTATTATCAAATTTTCCAAAATAATAAGGCAATGTCTCATTGCTTTGTACCCCTTCGCCAAAAGTCATGGAGCAACCATAAAATTGTGCGTATTGAGTTCGAGGTCTTGTGCTGTCTATGGGCGTGATTCTCAAGCTATTAGCATCAGTATCAAACTTTATGCTGTAAATAACTTTACCATTAACCGTTCTGATTCCCGTGTGTGTTGTATCAGGTTTGGGTTTGTAGCCTAAATGCTCATCAAACATCATAGAGTGCTTTGGACCTTCGATTTTTGGAGCATTTTCGGCTTGTTTTTTCAGCATAATTCCACAAATCCATTCTAACAAAACCACCGTCAAAATCATCATCATGCCCAACATCAACGTATTTTGCAACCAAGCAATATGATGTTTGAAAGCATACCAAACTGAATATATCAAAAGGCTGTAAATCAGGTATTTAATGATGCTACCAAAATTTATTCCCGCCACAATTCCATTACCATCACCTTTTAAAGTGTCCATTATCACCAACCCCACAGTTCCGAAGGTTATCAATAATAAGAGCCAAAAAATTATACGCCAAACATTCATGTGTGCTTAAAAAAGGTTTATGTTTATTGAGTTAGGTGTTTGTTAAAATAGCGGTGGTAACTCATAAACTTTAAACATTATTTTTAATCCAACTTGAATTCATCTTTCCAGTCGTCTTTTTCAGCCCATTCGGGTTGTTGTTTTTTATCGAAAATAAAATTTCCAATCACCAAATAGTCCATTTCTGTACGCATAAGACACTTATAGGCATCTTCGGGTGTACATACGATAGGCTCGCCACGTACATTGAAACTGGTATTTACTACCAAACCATAACCCGTCTGTTTCTTAAATTCGTTAATCAAAGTCCAGTATTTCGGATTGGTTTCTTGGTGAACCGTTTGAATACGAGCCGAGAAATCAATGTGCGTTATCGAAGGTAAATCTGAACGGAGATAATATAACTTCTCCATTAAGGGTAAAGAACGATAATTAGCTGGCAATTCCTTGCGACGTTTTTTCTGAACGCCATGTACCAATAACATATACGGTGAATTACCTTCTAATTCAAAATAATCGGCGGCATCTTCCGCCAAAACTGAAGGAGCAAACGGACGGAAACCTTCTCTATATTTGATTTTGAGGTTCAATTTCTTCTGCATTTCCTCATTACGGGCATCGCCTAAAATACTACGACCACCCAAAGCACGAGGACCAAATTCCATCCGTCCCTGAAACCAACCAACCACGTTTCCATCGGCAAGTGCCGTGGCAGTTTTAGCGGCTAATTCCTCAAAATTATCGTATTGTTGGTAAACGGCATTGTATTGACGAGCCATCAATCGAGTATCAACATCTGAATATTCAGGTCCTAAATAAGAACCTTTCATTTCGTCAATCGCCCCAGGAGTCAATTTACGTTCTTGCCCAAAATAAATATATTCACCTGCCAACGCTGCACCCAAAGCTCCACCAGCATCACCAGCGGCGGGTTGGATATATACGTTTTCAAAAATATTAGCATTTTGTAATTTTCCGTTTGCCACACAGTTCAAGGCAACGCCTCCTGCCAAACAAATATTTTTTGAACCCGTCAAACGTTTGGCTTCTTTTGCCATCAAAATCACAATTTCTTCCGTAACAATCTGAGCTGCCAACGCAAAATCACAATGTTCTTGTTGAAGATTGGTTTCGGATTCACGACGGGCAAAACCGAATAGTTTTTCCCATTCCTTATCTTTCACCATGCGTAAACCCGTGGCGTAGTCAAAGTATTCTTGGTTCAACCAAATTGAGCCATCTGGGTGAATATCAATGAGTTTGGTACGGATAACATCAGCATAACGAAGGGTGTCTGCCGAAGTTGGGTCGCCATAAGGAGCTAATCCCATCAATTTATACTCACCCGAATTTACCTTAAATCCTGCAAAATAAGTGATGGCAGAATACAGCAAACCCAATGAATGAGGGAATTTTAGTTCTTTCAGAATAGATAAATCTTTTCCTTTTCCATGACAAATAGAAGCCGTAGCCCATTCGCCCACACCATCAATTGTGAGAATAGCTGAATCTTCAAAAGGTGAAGGATAGTAAGCACTGGCAGCGTGCGAAAGGTGATGTTCTGGAAAAAGGAGTTTAACCTTCTTCTTATCGAATTCGCCAATCTTGAAAAGCTCATCGTACAACATTCTTTTCAAGAACATTTTCTCTTTCAACCATACAGGAATTGCCGTCAAAAACGAACGAAGTCCACTCGGAGAAAAAGCATAATAAGTTTCCAACAAACGCTCAAATTTCAAGAGTGGTTTGTCGTAAAAAACAATAGCATCGAGTTTATCTAAGCTCAACCCTGATTCTTTTAAGCAATATTCAACGGCTTTGGTGGGAAATGCAGGGTCATGTTTGATACGAGTAAAACGTTCCTCTTGTGCTGCTGCAATAATTTCTCCGTTTTGCGTAATAGCCGCCGCCGAATCGTGGTAAAATGCTGATATGCCTAATATATTCATGAAATAGTTTTCTGGGTATTTTCTGGTAACTGAACCACAAAAGTACGACGGATTGAGGGAAAAGACAATTTGAAAATTTTCATTTGGTGTAGAAACTTATTGAATGGTCGCAAATCAGGGGTAAATTGTGAATTTAACCCCCTAAAATAGAATAATAATTATTAAGTGGTCAAAACTACTGAATAATTTTCTGATAAATTGGGTGATTCAACAAAATAGTAGCCGTATTTTTTTCACCTTTTTCGTTCCAATGTCCATCGCAGGCATGATAAAATTGTTCTGGATTCTTTTCATTGGCTAAAATTGGTAACAAATCTATGTATTCTACGCCTTTTTGTTTCAAGAATGAAGCCATTTTGGGAGCAAGGGTATTTTTATGATTTTTCTGATAAATCTGAATGTCTTTCAAAATCGGGATGGTTAAAACCAAAATCTTTTTGCCTTTAGCTTCCTCAAAAAGTTTCTCTAAGGAATAGCTAAAAGTTGCCCATTTATCTTTGGGATATTCCTCAAAAATACTGGTTGCACTAAACTTTTCCATCGCTTTATCTTTCACAATTTCACTGACCAAACCCACTACATAAGAATTACTTTGCAATTCGCTTTGTAGCTTTCCGCCAATGGATAAATTTTGATAAACGGAGTCTTTGGTGGCGTAAATTTTATTAGGTTTATCATAATTCATTTTAGACCCATACGCCTGATTAATGGATGCCAAAGAATATTTCAACTCATAGCCATGATTTGTGTTTTTCCAATAAGGGCGATAAATTGGAAAGTTTATCAAACCCAAATCATCCCCATCCGAAAAATCTTGAAAATCATTGGCAGGCAATATGCCAATGATAACTACATCATGTTCATATTTTTTGGCTAATTCCTCGTAAATCAGGTAGTAATTAATCGGACTTGTGCCATTGATACCAAAATTTAAATGCTCTTTTCCTGTACTTGCTTCCAAAATATCTGAGCATCTTTCATTGGTATTCACCATAATACCTTCCATAAAAGAATCCCCCATGATGGCAATTCGTTTTTTTTCAGTTGTGTTTTTCCATGAACGTTCCTTGTCTCTTGCTCCTACACTATTAGTTTGATAGTGCAAAATTTTGTTATCTTCACAACGTAACTTTTGTAAAGAATCATTGGGCAATCTCCACTTGCCGAATACCTCATTAAAGTCTCCCCAAAAAGGACGATGCGAAGTCTCAACGTTGACATTTACCAGCAAAAGGGCATTATTGGGTTCTCTAAATTTATAAGCTCCTACCTTACCGATTCCCCAACTAAAAAATTCTAAGAATAGCCAAAAAAAGATGAACAAGAAAACCGAGAAGGAAGTATTTTTGACGTAAGAGCGACTTGATTTAGCTCCCATGAGGATAACAATCATCAAACCGATTGATAAAATAACGTATTTAATCAAATGGTTTATGCTGATATTTTTGATAATTCCATCGTGGTTATTATCCAGTAAATTTAGACATTGGACGAATAAATACAACAGCAAGCAAATACACAAAACCTTATAGTTTTGCCAAAACTTCAAAATAGTGGACATTTTTGTATTGCGTTTAATAGCGGGTTATTTTAATTCTATTTTCAAATACTATAATTGACTTTCTATTTTTTGACTTAATTTTAAGGAAAAAGT
>JANPGQ010000672.1:0-2996 GCA_031423975.1 Cytophagales bacterium
GGTTTTTATACGTCAAGAGTTTTCGGAACATATACCTCAGAAGGCATCGAATTGTTGAAAGACGGAGCAAATCCAGTAGTGATTGAAAACGTAGCTAAACAAATAGGAATGCCCGTTGGACCTTTGGCGGTTTCAGATGAAGTGGCTTTGGATTTAGCCTATAAAATTTCGGGAGCAGCCGTAAAAGATGGTGTACTTTCAGAAACTGATACAACCTATCAAGTAAGCAAGCAATTTACCGAAATGGGACGTTTGGGCAAGAAGGCAAAAGCAGGTTTTTATGAATATCCAGAAGGAGGAAAAAAACATCTTTGGAGTGGATTAGCAGAACTTTTCCCTGTAAAAGAAGAGCAAATCAGTACGAATGATATTAAGCAAAGATTGCTATATCGTCAAGTTTTGGAAGCTGTAAAATGCAAAGAAGAAGGCGTACTTCGCAGTAATTTAGAAGCAGATTTAGGTTCAATTTTCGCTTGGGGTTTCCCTCCATATTTAGGCGGAACGCTCTCATTTGTGGACACCGTAGGTATCAAAACCTTCGTTTCAGAATGTGATAGATTGGCAGAGACTTATGGCGAAAGATTTAAACCGACTGATAAATTGAGAGAGATGGCGAGTGTTGGGGTTGGGTTTTATGCGTAGGTGTTAAAAGGAAAGGCGAGTCGTGAGGCTCGCCTTTTTTGTCTTTCACCAAATACAATCAACATCATAATCATCAAAAGCTCCATCTCTACTAACGATTTTGATTTTTTCGGTAATAGTTTGAGCGATTAACATTCTGTCAAATGGGTCTCTGTGATGGAAAGGTAATGAAGAAACACAAATGGTATGTTCGGGAAAAATTGGGAGTATCGAAAACCCGTTTGCCTCAATCTTACTAATCATAGTAGGAATATCAATGGCTACTTCTAACTTTCCTATGCTCGTTTTTATCGCAATTTCCCATAGACTGGCAATACTGATAAAAATCTCATTTTCAATATCTTCTATTTGTGTTTTGATTCTTGGAGGGAGGTTTTCATCGTTTTCAACAAACCAAATGAAGGCATGGGTATCTAACAGCAATTTCATTACATATATTCTTTAAAATCATCCAAAGGAGCATCAAAATCATCTGCCATCTTGAAAGTTCCCTTCATACAACCCGCTTTTGGGTGGGGTTTGGTGGTATTATATTTCTTTTCTAAAAACTCAATATAATCTATGACCTCAATTTTAAGATTTTGAGGCAGTGTTGATAATTTAGAAAATAGAATAAGGTCTGACATAAGTTTTGCTAATTTTAATACAAATTAAACATTTTTCTACTTTGCGCAATAAAAAGGGTAAATAATTTGATTTATTTTCTATAATTTAAGCCCCAAAAAGCCCTAACAATTTTTGGTTGTTAGGGCTTTTATTCAAAATTCTCTAAGCCTAACTCAAAGACTTATCTTTCAACACCCCCTTAAAACGTATATCTCAACGTTATGCCATAAGTTCTTGGGTCGCCCAAAATTCCTGCGTATTGACCAGCACTACCTGGGGCAGCCAATAACTGCTCAAAATAATCTTTGTTGAATAGATTTCTACCCCACACAAAAAGTGAAACACCATTTGAAGCTCGGAAACCAACACGACCATTCACCAAATTATAACCCTCAATGTTTAAGTATTGAGAAGGAGAAGGACTTGATGAGAACGTAGAACGGTAATAAGTATCTAATCCACCAAAATAAAGTCCTTTTAAGGCTAAAAAACTCCCTTTTGTGGTTGCTTCAATACCTATTGAACCAGCCCATTTTGAAATTCCTGGAAGAACTCCGCCCGATACATCTTTAAATGCTTGAGCACCGCCAACTTCTTCAAGCGGTACAGGAGCATTTATAAATGATACATATTTGCCATCTGTATAAGCCACCGAACCATTAATAGTGATATGACTGCCCAATTTAATATTACCATCAACTTCAACTCCCAAAACTCTAACACTCTCGGCATTTGCCAAATAACCTCTATTTACGCCAGGTTCTGGTGTTTGTATTTGTGTTTGATAATCTCTAATATCGTCATTAAAGAATATAACATTCAACACAGAATTGGCGGACGGTCTTGTTTTGATACCCAATTCATAATGTTTTACAAATTCAGGTTTTACTTTGGCTAAATTAATCAAGGTTTCACCATTTAAAGTTGGCAAACCACCAATGTTGATACCCACGGGTTTATAACTTGATGCGTAAGTGGCAAAAGTATTAATGTTTTTATTTACCTTATACTGTAATGTTACCTGACCCGAATAATTACCCTCTGTTACATTGGTATCAAATGACTGATTTGTATAAATGCCATTCTTTAAGGCAATCAAAGCAGGGTCTGTTGTTTGTAAACCTCCGTAAGTTTCTCTTTTGTAATGGGCAATTTTTTCGTCGTAATTATATCTGATACCTGGTAAAATATGTAATTTATCCGTAATTGCCCAGTCAATTTGACTAAATGCTGCCAAACTTGTGCTTTGAATTCTATTGGTTGTTCTGATTCCGAAGTTGTCAAATAAACCTGGCGTTTTCCATAAGGCACTGGTTGAACTTTGAGCAAAACGCCACTGTGCCGAACCTGCTTCTTCGGTTTGAACAGGGTCTGAGTTTAAATCTTGCCAAAGTCCAAAAAATCCCACAACCCCAGTAATATTAGACGCAATTTTCCCTGCATATCTCAACTCTTGAGACCATTGTTCATGAACTGAATTTCCTGATGAAATGGTGAAAACGGGCAATCCTGTATAATCACGGTCATTTAAAGGAGTCCATCTCCAATAACGATATGCCGTAGTTGAAGTTAAAGTCGCATTGCCAATTTTAATATCAGCATTTACCGAAGCTCCGCCAAGTTTATTACTCGCTTTGGAGGGAGTATCAAGGTCAAGTACTCTATCAAATGGATTTGTTGAGGGTAATTTATAGCCTAAATCAGTAATAATAGCATTGAATTGGCGGTATGCAGCACGTTTGGTTGTT
>JANPGQ010000673.1:0-10144 GCA_031423975.1 Cytophagales bacterium
TTATTTGGAATAAAATTGAAAACACAAAAATAATAAATCAGTTATAAATTACCATTACCGCGAGGGAATTAATTCCCTCGCTATTGATGAGATGGTAAACTACTTTGGGTATATCACAGCTAACTGATTTACTTAATTATCAATGGTTATTTTCACCCTCTAAATGTGGAAATCAATAACTATTAACCAATCAAATATGTCAAAAAGATATAAAGTTCAAAATGCAAATTTAGGCACGTCGCCAGGCACACTTACCTATGTTGGCGAGGAAGTAGAATTTGCTACCAAAGTACATTGGACTCAATTCAATATTGAAGATTATCATACTTATACCTTTCCGAAACTTACTGATTTCAAACTTGAATTAGCCGCCGACCATACTTATTGGCTCAATGTGGACGGTATTCACGAACCCAAGGTGATTGAAACCGTGGGTAAAATATTCGATTTGCACCCTTTGGTGATGGAGGATATTTTGAATACGCAACAGAAACCTAAGTTTGAATATTATGATGAAGAACAATTGTTTATCACCTTTAAAATGATTGAGTTTAACCCCTACACTCGTGAAATTGAGATTGAACATTTGAGTTTTATTTTGGGTGAAAATTTTGTCATTTCCTTTCAAGAAGAGCGTTCAAGGGATATTTTTGATCCTATCTTACAAAGAATTAAGGCATCGGCTGGCAAAACTCGTAAAAATGGAGCGGATTATTTACTATACTCTTTGATGGATTTGGTAGTTGATAATTATTTCGTGGTATTAGAAAAAATCTCTGAAAATATGGAGCGTTTGGAAGAAGACATCATAAAAATTGCCAAGCAAAAATCCATGACAGAACTCTACGAAATCAAGCGAGAATTAACTTTACTACGAAAAATAGTTTTCCCACTCCGTGAAATGCTTCTGAATCTTATCCGTGAAGAAGCCCCGCTGATAACGCCAAACACTGCCCTTTACCTCCGTGATGTGCAAGACCACGTTACGCAAGTCTTGGAAACAATTGATTCCTACCGAGAATTGGTAGCTTCTCTCATGGATTTGCATCTTTCGCAAGCCAGCACCCGCATGAATAATGTGATGAAAGTTTTGACGGGTATCTCCGTAATTTTTATGCCATTAACTTTTGTAGCAGGAGTTTACGGCATGAATTTCGATAATATGCCTGAACTCCACTGGCGATACGGATATTATTACGTTTGGGCTTTTATGATAATATCGGTCATTGGAATGTTGATTTATTTTAGGAAAAAGGATTGGTTGTAAACATAAAGTAGAAACGTCGGGCAGGCTCAAAGCCTCCCCGACGTTAATATTCTGAATTTTAATGAATTTTTTACTAAAATAATTTTTTAAGAAAAGCCGCTCATTTTTAAACCTATTTTTCTAATAAAATCAAACTTTTGAAAAAAAGAAGGAAGTTTATCAACCTCTTTTCCTAAATATTACATTTTTGATTTTTATTTCTCCTTAAAATAAAATTTTTACTTGAAATAATACCAAAAAAAACTTTTACGATTTCTGAAAATACTTTTTTTGACAAAGCCCGTTTATAAATAAAGTCATTTATTCTAAAAAAATGCAGAAATACAAAAAACAAGTTTCAATTTCAAATCTTTATCTACCAAAAGTGTATTTCAACGCTCCAATAGCCTTATTTTTCAAATTTTTCAAAACTCTCCTCCAAGCATAACTGCTTGATTATTAATAACTTTTGTGCGATTTTTACGTATTAATTATGTGAAAAACATAATTCTTTCTGAAGCAGAAGCAAAAGCCAAATTATAATAATGTCAAATATCCTTAATTCTATATTTTTAATTTCTGGTAAACATGGGGTTTATACAGGAGTACCACCAACGGTTATGGTGGCTTTTACGGTGGTATCGGTGGCACTGATTTTCCTTGGAATATTTCTAAGTCAAAAGCGCCGTGAGTGGTATCAACATTCATTAACAACTCAGGGAGAAATTGTTGAAGTAAGTCGCCGTTACGACCGTAGCGATAAACGTGGACAACACCCAATGTTTTTTCCTGTGGTCTCATTTTCAGTAAATGGAAGACAATTTAAAATTGAGTCAGACAAAGGAATGCCTATTTTGAGTGAAGTAGGGCAGAAAATGCCTGTGCGTTACAATCCAGAAAATCCTTATGATTCAGCCTTGGGCGATAGTAGCGTTCCAGGCATCAAACCATCAGTATTTTATTTTATGGGTGCAGGTTTGTTGGCAGCCAGTATTTTATTGATGTTTTAGTTATAAAATTTGAATTGAATATTTCATTAATAAAAAAAAGCGTAGAATTGTTCTACGCTTTTTTTGTTGCAAGGTATTGCAATATTATAGTATTTCTACACGCTTATTTCTAAATGGCTTTAATATCTCATCCGTTGGGTTTAGGCTGGTAATTAGGTAGTCTAAATCTGAGAAATTACACACCTTATAGTTTTCTTGTCGGTTAATTTTTTCTTCCAATACACACGTAACCGTTTTACGGGAAATCTGCATCATTTTCTGTTTCAAAATAGACTCTTCGTAATGCCTAATTGCCAAGCCAGACTCTATACTAATACTGTTTGTACCCATAAAATAAATATCAGCCTGAATGTGTTCCAAATCTTGAATGGTTTTACTACCAATCGTTATTTGGTATCTTTTATAAAATGAACCACCCAACAAAATTACTTCTACTTTGGGGTGTTCGCCGAGTGCCATTGCCAAATGTGGATTATTAGTAACGATGGTAACTTCCACATTCTTAGGGATTTGTTCTGCAATATAAAAATTTGTCGTGCCGCCATCCATCAATATGATTTTATTATTTTCAATCAATCTTAAAGCCTTTTTGGCAATCGTTACAAACTCCGTATTCACAATACCAAGCCCACGGCTTGGCTTCATAGTGAGGTAAGAATTGGCAATTGCTCCACCGTGTACTTTCTTTAATAATCCTTTATCTTCCAGCTCAATAATATCCCTCCTCACGCTGTCATAAGAAACGCTCAAAATCTGCCCTAAATCTACTAAGGTAACTTTTTTATCAGTTCCCAATTTTTCTAAAATGACTTGCTGTCTTTCTTCTTTAAGCATTGTTGTTGGATTTGGTAAGGTTTTGTAAATATTATTGCAAATATTTGCAATAATATTTGCAAAATACAAAAAAGATTGCATAAATTTGTATTAACTATTAACCATTTTTATAGTTATTAAATAAAGAGTAGAAATTTAGTTTTTATGTAGATTAAAATCTAAGTTTTAAAATTTGTGTTTTGAAAGGTTTTCATTGAAAGGGTATGAACTATATGGTTTGTACTCTTTTTTGTTTGTAAAAGGTCTCCCTATCAAATTTACGAAAATCCTTAAACACTTGCCCCGCTTAAATGCTCCTTTTTTGTAATAAAATCCGATAATAATTTTTTTTGCCTTTGTTGGTCTGGGCGACCCCGTTCAATACCAACAAAGGCAAAAAAATCGTAATTCGTTTAATCGTAAATCATTTCTTTACTATTCCGTATTTATCTTTGTGTATCTAAATTAAAAAAAATGGAATACAGAATAGAAAAAGATACGATGGGCAAGGTGGATGTACCTGCCAACGTTTATTGGGGAGCTCAGACTCAACGCTCAATCATGAATTTTCCAATCGCCCAAGACATCAATAAGATGCCCAAGGAGATTATCAAAGCCTTTGCTTATTTGAAGAAAGCGGCGGCAATCACTAATTTCGAAGCTGGCATTTTGGCAGAGGACAAAAAGAACCTTATCAGCGATGTTTGTGATGAAATTTTGGCGGGAAAATTAGACGATCAATTTCCTTTGGTGGTTTGGCAAACGGGTTCGGGTACGCAGTCAAACATGAACTGTAACGAAGTAATCGCTTATCGAGCCCACGTAGTTCAAGGTGGTAGTTTGATGGACGAAAGTAAATATGTTCATCCAAACGATGATGTTAATAAATCACAATCATCCAACGATACTTTTCCAACTGCAATGCACATTGCTGCTTATAAGATTTTGACGGAAGTAACTATACCAGGCATTACAAAACTGAGAAATACGCTGGATTCTAAGGCAAAACAATTTAAGGATGTCGTAAAAATCGGTCGTACTCACTTCATGGATGCCACGCCCCTTACACTCGGACAAGAGTTTTCGGGATACGTTTCTCAGCTTGACCACGGGCTTCGTGCTATCAATAATACCCTCGCTCACCTTTCAGAATTAGCATTGGGTGGAACGGCAGTTGGAACGGGAATTAATACTCCAAAAGGCTATTCAGAGAACGTAGCGAAGCATATTGCTACTTTGACGGGTATTCCTTTTATTACTGCCGAAAACAAATTTGAAGCCTTGGCAGCACATGATGCCATTGTAGAAACTCACGGAGCTTTGAAAACAGTGGCGGTGAGTATGATGAAAATTGGGAATGATATTAGAATGTTGTCATCAGGTCCACGTTCGGGCATTGGTGAAATTCATATTCCTGACAACGAGCCAGGGTCGTCAATCATGCCAGGCAAAGTGAATCCTACGCAGTGTGAAGCCATGACAATGGTATCGGCACAGGTAATGGGAAATGACGTAGCCATTAGCATTGGCGGTTCGATGGGGCATTTTGAATTAAATGTTTTCAAACCTATGATGGCTTATAATTTCTTACATTCTGCCCGTTTGATTGGGGATGTTTGTGTGGCATTCAATGATAAATGTGCCGAGGGAATTATGCCATTGCACGAAAATATCAAAAAGCACGTAAATAATTCTTTGATGTTGGTAACGGCTTTGAATACTAAAATCGGGTATTATAAATCTGCCGAAATTGCTCAAACTGCTCATAAAAATGGCTCAACCTTAAAAGAAACTGCCATTGCTTTGGGATATGTAACGGCAGAAGAATTTGATGAATGGGTGAAACCAGAAGAAATGGTTGGAGAGATAAATGTATAGAAAATAAGTATTGCAAGCCCTTGTCATTGCGAACGCAGTGAAGCAAATTTCAATATTGATGGAATAGATTTCAAACTCCTTTTCATCAATCGCACAGATTGCTTTGCTACGTTAGCAATGACATTTTTTTGCCCCTAATTTCTAACCATTTACTCAATTTTTAACCTTAAACTTAATAAACGCCTTTTTTTGTCGTTATCTTGAAAAACACATTTTAAATCTTTACGACATGAAAAAACAAATGTTTATCTTCTTGGCTATTTTATTGATGGGAAAATTGAATGATAGTCAAGCCCAATTTACGCTTGGAATTAGAGGAGGGGTTAATTTCTCCCAACTCAAAACCGACTCTCAACAATCTGTTGGTGTTAATATCAAACAAAGTTTAGATACTAAAACAGGATATGTTGGTGGGATTTTTGCTCGCATTGGCACGAAGATTTTTATTCAACCCGAACTAATTTTTTCGGCAAAAGGGGGAAGTATCAATGTATTACCACAAAATGGCACTACCACCCAAACCGTTGCCATTGAATATAATAATTTGGATGTGCCTTTATTGATTGGCTTTAAATTTGGACCTCTCAGACTAAACGCTGGTCCAGTTGCTTCCTTTAAAATATCTGATAAAGGTTTGGATGATGAACTTAAAAAATATGCCAGTAATGTGGGAGAATCATTCAAAAATGCTTCTTATGGTTATCAAGCAGGTGCCGGAGTTGATATAGGGTCATTTTGCCTTGATTTACGGTACGAGGGTAGTCTGTCCGATATTTCAAGTGGTGATTTCAAGGATAATTTAATGAACAAGGTTAATTTCTCCCAAAAAAGTAATTTGTGGCAAGTAACATTGGGATTGAAACTCTTTTGAGGAAACAGGATGAAAGGAGGAAGGGAGACAGGAACTGGAATATTATTTTCCAAATTCTGTCTCCCTTCTTCTTTTATACTTTTATCTTACGAATGTATCGCCCGATTTTCAGTAGCAGCCAAACAAGCCTCTTTCATGGCTTCTGTATAGGTTGGATGTGCGTGCGACATACGAGCAACGTCTTCGGCACTGGCACGGTATTCCATCGCTACAACTGCCTCTGCAATCATATCGGCGGCTCTTGCCCCAATGATATGTACACCCAAGATTTCGTCCGTAGTTTTATCAGCTAAAACTTTTACCAATCCATCTGTATCCATCGAAGCGGTAGCTCTTCCTAATGCCTTGAAAGGGAATGAACCCATTTTATAAGCAACACCAGCGGTTTTTAATTCCTCTTCAGTTTTACCTACGGACGCTACTTCTGGCCAAGTATAAACTACGCCTGGAATTAGATTATAGTTAATATGAGGCTTTTGTCCTGCAATAGTTTCTGCCACAAAAACGCCTTCTTCTTCTGCCTTATGAGCCAACATTGCCCCACGAATTACGTCTCCGATGGCGTAAATATTGGGTATATTCGTTTGCAAAGTATGTTCATCTACAACCACTCTTCCTCTATCCATCGCCACACCCACCGCTTCAATATTTAAGCCCTCAGTAAATGCACGGCGACCAATACAAACCAAAACATAATCACCCGTGAGGGTAACAGTTTCCTCCTTTGAATTAGTAGCCGTAACGGTTACATCATGGCCATTATTGACAACATTATTAACTTTATGACTAAAATAAAAATCAACGCCTAACTTTTTGATAGACTTCTGTAATTCCTTACCCATCGTTTTATCCATCGTAGGAATCATCGAATCGGCAAATTCTACAAAGCTAACTTTCGCACCCAAACGAGCATACACTGAACCTAATTCAGCACCAATCACACCGGCACCAATCACGATTAAATGTTTGGGAACTTCCTTTAAATTTAAGGCTTCGGTAGAAGTAATTACCCGTTTTTTATCAACGGGCATAAAAGGCAAAACGGTTGGTTTTGAACCCGTTGAGATGATGATATTTGTAGCGGTCAAGTCTTCCGAAGAACCGTCCTCTTTCGTTACTTTTACCGTATTTTTATCAACAAAAGAACCAAGACCATTGTAAGTCGTGATTTTGTTTTTTTTCATCAAATACGTAATACCATCATTCATTTTTTTGACAACGCCCGTCTTGCGACCAATCATGGCTTCCATGTTGATTTGGGGAGTAGAAATCTCAATGCCGTGTTCCGCAAAACTGTGAGCAGCATTGTAAAAATGTTCGGAAGAGTCCAAAAGTGCCTTTGAAGGAATACAGCCTACATTAAGGCAAGTTCCGCCCAAAACACTATATTTTTCGATAAGGGCGGTTTTCATGCCCAACTGAGCCGAGCGAATGGCGGCAACATACCCACCAGGTCCTGAACCGATTACTATTACGTCGTATTGCATTGCTAATATATTAAGTATTAGGCATCATGTATCAAGTACATTTCACCTATATTTATTTGCCTATTCTTTAAAATCTATGTTCTATTGACAATTTCATTCTCTCCATCTCCATCAATATCAAATCCAATTCTTCGAAATTCACTTTGAGATTGTAGTGTACCTATTTTCTTAAAAATAAATGAAATTTGAATAGTAGAGCCTTCTACATTGATGGAAGTTGTATTGACTAATTCCCAACCCTCAGCTCCAAACTTTGCCAACATATCATTAACCACTTTTGCATCAATGCCATTTTTTCTATTGCCATTCGCATCAAAAACTGTGGGTTTAATATCTGCCAAAACGGTTAAATAATCCCATTTGATTAGATTCATTGTTTAATAGTTTGAGTTAGTTCGATGCTATACATCCAACAACAAACGAGTTGGGTCTTCTAAGAGTTGTTTTACTCTTACCAAGAACGAAACAGACTCTTTTCCGTCAATAATTCTATGGTCGTAAGATAGTGCTACGTACATAATTGGACGGATAACTATCTGACCGTCAACTACCATAGCACGCTCAACTATATTGTGCATACCCAAAATAGCCGACTGTGGAGCATTGATAATTGGCGTTGATAACATCGAACCAAACACACCACCGTTGGTGATTGTGAATGTTCCACCCGTCATTTCATCCAAGGTCAGTTTATTATCTCTTGCTTTCAAAGCCAGACGCATCACTTCTGATTCGATACCTGCCAATGACAAAGTTTCAGCATTACGAATTACTGGCACTACCAAACCTTTCGGAGCGGACACTGCAATTGATACATCACAATAGTTATTGAATACGATTTCTTCGCCGTCGATTGAAGCATTCACGGCTGGGAATTCTTTCAAGGCAACACAAACGGCTTTTGTAAAAAAGGACATAAACCCTAAACCCACACCATGTTTTTCCTTAAATTTATCTTTATATTTTCCACGCAAATCCATGATAGGCTTCATATCTACTTCATTGAAAGTAGTTAGCATAGCAGTTTCATTTTTAACTGCAACTAATCTACGAGCCACAGTTTTACGCAAAGAAGTCATTTTTTCTCTACGCTGAGAACGAGCAGAGGATTGCGGAGTTTCGATTTTCGATTGCGGAGTTGTTGTAGAAGCTGGACTAACCGCAGGCGTTAGAACAGCAACTGGTTTAGTTGCTGACTGAGCATCTTCCTTCGTGATGCGTCCATCTACGCCTGTACCTTGTACCGCACCTGTTTCGATTCCTTTTTCAGACAAAATTTTTGCAGCCGCTGGTGAAGCATGTCCCGAAGCATAACTGTCTGATTGTGATGGTGTTGCGACAGGTTGTGGTGTTGAAGATGCTGGCGTTGCAACTGCTTGTGGCGTTGCTGCACCCGCTCCCACAGTGATAGTGGCAACTACTGCACCGATAGCCAATACTGTACCTTCTTGGGCAACGATATGCAATATTCCCGAGGCTTCTGCGGGTAATTCAAAAGTAGCTTTATCTGATTCTAACTCACACAAAACTTCATCCATTTTCACAGAATCACCTTCTTTTTTGCTCCAAACTGAAACGGTTACTTCCGTAATTGATTCGCCAACGGCTGGAATTTTGATTTCAATAACTTTTTGGCTTTCGGCTGTCGGCTTTGGGCTTTCAGCAAGAGCAGGTGCAGCAACTGGTGCTACGGGTGCAGTTTCTACTGGCTTATTACTTTCCACCGATGGCTGAGTGCCGACTGACGAGGCACCAACAGGTTCAATTGTACAAATTACTGCTCCAATTAATAGAGTATCACCTTCTTTGGCAACGATTTTCAAGATTCCTTCTGCCTCGGCGGGAAGTTCAAAAGTAGCTTTGTCTGATTCCAACTCACACAAAACTTCATCCATTTTTACTACATCGCCATCTTTTTTATTCCATGCTGCGATGGTTACTTCGGTTATTGATTCGCCAACGGGCGGAACTTTCATTTCAATTGCCATATCTCTATTTCGGATTTTTATTTCGGACGGCAGTCGCCGCTGTTGCGGAGTTTAAATACCGCAAGATTATTTTCTAAATATATTTAACTAATTACTTTATAATAATCAATAATGTGTTGAAAAACTGCTAATATTTCTTGTATTTCGTTGAGGTAATAAATACGAGTATCTATCAGAATATCAGTTTCTAATTTCAAAAAAATCCATTCATTTCCTGTGGTTACACATCCATAAATAGAATCTAAGAAAACACCTTTTCGTTCATTGAAAATCTTTGCTCCAATCAATTGGGCAGCACATTGAGGAATACCTAATTCTATATCATTCTTTTTGGCTTCTACAATTTGAAGAATTGGAAAGTTAATACTAAAAGAACCAATATCTTTTGAAAGTATAAAATCACATTCACCTCGCAACCCTTGGGCTTCATCAACATTAAGATTATCGCCAGAGTAAATCGTAAAAAACTTATTATTTAACTTTCGTAATTCAATCAAAACTGGAAAAACTATCGTTTCAGATTTAGCTTTTTCACTTCTCACGGGCAATTCATTTGCCATTTCCAACGCCTCAATTAGCCTTTCGCTCGGCATAATTGGCTGAAAATCATCAAAGAGCCGTTTGACCTTATTCTTAATGCCAAACTTCTGCTCTATGTCTTCAAAGGAAAAATCTCCGTAAGCCATGATTTTTTTAGTAAGTAATAATTAAAAATTGATAGCTGAAATGTTGGTAATGAGGATGTAAACACAACTGATAACTGACCTACGCAAATGCTCTATCCATTAACTCAGTTTGCTCTATAACATGAACTTTCAAGAAACCTGTGGCAGGAGAAGCCGATTTTTTAC
>JANPGQ010000674.1:0-14523 GCA_031423975.1 Cytophagales bacterium
CATACATGAGGTAGAAAAGGTAGATTTCACCTTGAAACCCGATAATATTTTTAATGAAAAGGTTTTAAAAAATACTTTAAAAGTACCGCTCATCAATGTCGGTTGCCCCGTTTGGTCGAATAAAGATTGGCTGGGTAAAATCTATCCCCACAACGCCAAAACGCATGATTTTCTAAAATTATATGCCAAACAATTTAACACCATTGAGTTGAATGTTACGCATTATCAGATTCCGAGCGATGCCACCATCAATCATTGGATAAATGAAGTAAACCTAAATTTCACTTTTTGCACTAAATTTCCCCAAGTGATTTCACACGATAAACTTCTGCAAAATGCTGAAGGTTTAACGGATGAATTTTGTACGCAAATTATGAAATTAGGACATAATTTAGGATTGCCATTTCTCCAATTAGCTCCCTATTTTACACCTCGACAATTCAAAATTCTAGAAAAATACTTAGAATTATTACCCACAAAATTGAAAATTGCGGTAGAATTTAGGCATGAAGATTGGTTTAAAAATGAAGCTATTTGGCAAGAAACTTTACAGATGCTTCATGAGTACGGACACGCTACCGTCATTACGGATGTGGCGGGTAGGAGGGATGTGGTGCATCAAAGTTTATCCGTTCCAAAAGCCTTTATTCGTTGGATTGGTAATGAGCATCCCTCTGATTATCAACGTATTGACGAATGGATTCAACGAATTAAAACTTGGATAGAAAACGGTTTACAAGGACTCTGGCTGTTTGTTCATGTCAATGAAAATATTCTTTCACCCGAGTTTTCTAAGTATTGGATTGAACAGTTGAATGAGCATTGCGGATTGAATATTAAAGCCCCGAAATTTTTGCCGAAGGTAGAACAGATGAGTTTGTTTTGATTTATTTTGTCATATAAAACCTATTATGATGATTTTTGCCTAATTCAAAAGATGAGCTGTAAATAGGTTCTTGATAATGATATCAGGTTTGCATTGCTTTCCAATATTTTCTTCCGAAATTGTATTTTCATCACACTCAAACCAAATCTTCATGAAACCACGTTTCCCTAAAATCCTTTTATTTAGTATATTCTTTTGGTCTTCAATCGCCAATCTTCACGCTCAAAAGCTCAAAACTGATTTATTCAAAAACATGAAAGCCCGTGCCATCGGTCCTGCGGCGATGTCGGGGCGAATAACGGCTATTGATGCTGTAGTTGCTAATCCTGACATTATTTATGCAGGAGCGGCTTCGGGCGGCGTTTGGAAAACCGAAAATGGTGGCACTACTTGGTCGTCTATATTTGACGAAAATCCAATCATTAATATTGGGGCAATTGCCATTCAACAATCAAATCCTTCTGTGGTGTGGGTGGGAACTGGTGAGGGAAATCCTCGAAATTCTGTCAATTTGGGAGCTGGCATTTATAAGTCTCTGGATGGTGGAAGAACTTGGAAAATGATGGGTTTGGAAAAAACTAAAAATATTCACCGCATCATTATTGACCCCACTAATCCAAACGTGATTTATGTAGGAGTAATTGGCAATCCTTTTGCTAATCATCCTGAACGTGGGGTTTTTAAAACAATTGACGGTGGACAAACTTGGGAGAAAATCCTATTCACTAACGAAAGTTCGGGGGTTGGTGATATGGTGATGGACCCAAGTAATCCAAATAAACTGTTAGTAGGAATGTGGGAACACCACCGCACGCCTTATGATTTTAAATCGGGTGGCAAAGGCTCGGGCTTTTATACTACCTTGGATGGTGGTAAAAATTGGACAAAACTTAGCAATAAAATCAATGGAATTCCCGAAGGAGATTTGGGTAGAATCGGTGTTGCTATTGCTAAATCAGAACCGAATCGGGTTTATGCTTTGATAGAATCTGCCAAAAATGCCTTGTATCGGTCTGATAATGGGGGCTTTAAGTGGGAAAAAGTAAATGATGATGATGCTGAAACGATAAAAGGTAATCGTCCTTTTTATTTCTGGGATTTAGCGGTTGACCCAAAAAATGAAAACCGTGTGTATGGCGTTTTTCAGATGATTTCGATGAGCGAAGATGCAGGAAAAAGCTTCAAAGTGATTGTTCCTTACGAAGGCGTTCACCCAGACCACCATGCCTTTTGGATTCATCCAGAAGACCCTTCATTTATCATCAATGGTAATGACGGTGGCGTGGCAATTTCAAGAGATAGAGGCAGAAAATGGACGTATTCAGAAACACTGCCGCTCGGACAATTTTACCATATCAATGTAGATAATGAAATTCCGTACAATGTATATGGTGGTTTGCAAGACAATGGTTCTTGGCGTGGACCAGGTTATCTGTGGCAAAATGGTAGCATCAGAAGTTGGCATTGGCAAATGATGGTGGGCGGAGATGGTTTTGATGTAATACCAGACCCCGATAATGCGAGATTTGGCTATGCAATGTCTCAGGGTGGGAATTTGGCAAGATATGACTCCGAAACTGGAGCAGACGTGTTCATTCGTCCCACCGCACCTGATGCAAAAACCCGCCTTCGTTTCAATTGGAACGCAGCTTTAGCCATTGACCCCATTGACAAAAAAACGATTTATTATGGTTCTCAGTTTTTGCATAAATCAGGAGATAAAGGTAATAATTGGGAAATCATTTCGCCCGATTTAACGACCAATAACCTAACACAACAGAAAGCCTCTGACGAAACAGGCGGTTTGACGATGGACGTAACATCTGCCGAAAACCATACTACCATTTTGTGTATTGCTCCCTCTCCCGTAAAGCAAGGCGTATTGTGGGTAGGTACAGACGACGGTAATGTGCAACTGAGCCAAGACGGTGGCAAAACGTGGACAAATGTTTCGCCAAAAATTACGGGTTTTCCCAAAGAATGTTGGATTCCGCAAATCAAGGCTTCGACTTTCAATGCAGGCGAGGCGTTTGTGGTGGCTAATAATTACCGTCAAGGTGATATGGGAACGTACATTTTTAGCACCAAAGATTATGGACAAACTTGGACTCGTTTAGTAGATGAAAAAAAGGTTTCAGGCTATGCTTTGGCAATTCAGCAAGATGTGGTTGAACCAAAATTAATTTTTGTAGGTACAGAGCAAGGGCTTTGGGTAAGTGTGGATGAAGGAGCAACTTTCACGCAATGGAAAGCGGGTTTTCCACCCGTTTCTACGATGGATTTAACCATTCAAGAACGAGAAGCCGATTTGGTGATAGCAACCTTTGGAAGAGCCTTGTATGTATTGGATAATATTCGTCCATTACGCCAAATTGCGGCATCTAACGGTAAAATTTTGGAACAGAAAATCACTGCTTTTGCACAAGCTGATGGCTACAAAGCCAATTATCGAGATGCTGCGGGAGTGGGTTTTGCAGGAGATGCCAATTATAGCGGTGAAAATCGTAAAAAAGGAACAACATTAGCCTATTTTTATAATCCTCCCAAAAAAGATACGGCATCGGCAGTGAAAAAAGATTCGATAGCAAACGGTACTAAAAAGTCCGCCAAAAAAGAAGCGAAAGAGGTAGTAATTGCCAGTGTTCCAGTCATAAAAAAGGATTCTATCAAAAAGGTAGCAATAAAATATGATACGGTATATATCAAGATTTACGATGCCAAAAATAAACTGATTAGAACGCTACAACACAAACCAGATTCATCGGGGTATCAGGCAATTATGTGGAACATGACGGAAAAAGGCATTCGGAATCCTGGAACGCCGAAGCCTAAGAAAAATGCTCCTGATGGAAACGGAATTGATGTTTTGGCAGGAAAATACAAAGTGGTTTTTTCCGCAGGTGATGCCAAAGATTCGAGCTTTATAGAAATCAAGGACGACCCAAGAATACCCATAGCCAAGGAAGTACAAGAAGCTCAAAGAGCCTTGTACGCTCGCATGGAAAAATCCATTAATCAACTTACCGAAGCCACTGACCGCCTCACGGAAGCCGAAGATGTAGCCAAAATGATACAAACTCAATTGAAGGATAAAGAAGGCAAAGAATTTGAAGAATTGAATAAAGCAAGCAAAACTATTCAAGATACCATAAAGGTACAAAGAGAGTTAATCACTGGTAAAAAATTTGAAAAACAAGGCTACGGCAGACCTTATCAAGTAACTCCGCAAGCCAAGATTTTTGAGGCAAATGGTTATATCAACTCCAAACAAATTGCCCCCACTCAAGCGGATATTCGTTTGGTAGAACAGTTAGAAAGCCTAACCAAAGAAACTATCGGAAAGGTAAATAAATTTTTTGCCTCTAACTGGGCTGATTATCGGAAAAAGGTGGAAGCAACACCCATAAAGACGTTTAAAGATTATGTGCCAATTGAGGAATAGAATTAGTAACTCCTCAAGCATTTTCTTTCTAACTTACTGAATCTTTTAACTTCTCGAAAATTCATTACCCGCAATGGATATTGTTTCGAGAAGTTTTTTTTACCAAAACCAAAAACATGAAAATAGTCTGCATTTCCGATACTCACAGTTTGCACAGCCGCATGGAAATTCCCGATGGCGATTTATTGATTCACGCAGGAGACATTTCTTCAAGAGGAGGCATGGCAGAAATTAGGGATTTCAACGAGTGGCTTGGTACATTGCCACACCCAAATAAAGTCATGATTGCGGGCAATCATGACTTCGGTTTTGAACGTTATCCCCAAGGAGCAGAAGCCTTGATAACCAATGCTAAATATTTGAATGACAGTGGAATAACCATTGCGGGGTTAAAGATTTGGGGTTCGCCCATTCAGCCTTGGTTTTATGATTGGGCTTTCAACCGACAGCGTGGTAAAGACATCCGCAAGCATTGGGATATGATTCCGACTGATACGGATATTTTGATAACGCATGGTCCACCATTCGGCGTTTTGGATGATACTGAAAGAGGCGAAAAAGTAGGTTGTGAAGAGTTAATAAAAGTCATTCAGAAGCGTGTACGTCCCCGTTTGCACGTATTCGGACATATACATGAGGCTTATGGGCAGCAGCAGGTGAACGATACTTTATT
The DNA here is from genome assembly GCA_031423975.1 of Cytophagales bacterium. Lineage (GTDB taxonomy): Bacteria > Bacteroidota > Bacteroidia > Cytophagales > Spirosomataceae > Arcicella. Next base: position 5,002 of record JANPGQ010000674.1, read on the forward strand.
CGTAAATGCTTCGATGGTGAATTTGGCTTATCGTCCTGTTCATCAAGCAATTGTGGTAGAATTACATTCTTTCGCTAAATAAAACCCCATCAAGTTTTAACGCTTGATGGGGTTTTTAGGATTAATATTTGACAATTTTTCGGATAATTGTTTTATCTCCTACGTCTATTTTTAAAAAATAAGTTCCACTATTCAGCTTTGAAAGGTCAAGTATTCCAGCATGGGTCTGGGAACGTGTTTGAGAAGACTGTTCAAGGGTGATAATTCCTCTCATATCCGTTAGTTTTAGTTGAACGCTCGTGGGTTTATCCGATTGAATTTTCCAATTACAAATCTCAGATGTTGGCATTGGATATATTTCAATATTGATATTCTTTTCTTCTTCGGCAGATAATACGATGACTTCAATTTTTGCCGTTCCAGTAGCTGTTCCAATACCGCAAATATTTTTGATTTCACTTACGGAATAGATTGTGGTAAACTGAGGTTTTACGCTTACTTCAAAAGGGGATTTTGTGGTAGTATATTCTTTGCCATCCGAAAGTTTGAACGTCCAAGGAGCATCTGAAGTAAATTTCAAGCTAATTTTAGAAGAATCAGCATAATTGATGATTTTATCGCCCGAAATTTCAGCCGTAGTACTGGGTTTTTGAGCCACATTTATGGTTTTAGAATACACCGAACAATCTTCCTTTTTTACTAATAAACGATATTTACCTACTTCGCCAGTTTTCAAAATAGTGTTTGTAGCATTTGCTATGGTTTTCTCATCTTTTTCCCACTGATACACGGTATTCGCTACATTCTGGGCTTTTAATTCAACGGTTCCATTAGTACAGAAAGTAGTGTCTAACGGAGATACTGAGGTGGGTATATCTTTATTATTGAGTTTGACCGTATTAGAATAACTGGTACAATTTCCACGACTAAACTGAACCCGATAAAGTCCTTTTTCTTGGGCTTTCACTTCGGAAGTGTTAGCCAATGTAGTGGCTTTTCCATCTTTTTCCCAAGTGTAATTAATGCCTAATGTACCAGCAATTTTATCAGGCGTAACCGTTAATTTGGACGTTAGATTGGGACAAATAAGCGTGTCTGAAATAGTGATTAATTTGGGCAAAATATTAGCGGTTACTTTCACTTTTGCGGTATAATCCACACAATTGCCTCTTCTCAACAAAGCACGATACAATCCTGTATTTCCAGCTTTAAAGGTCTGAGCGTTAGCTCCTTTTAAGTTTGTTCCATCCAATTCCCACTGATATGTAAGACCCGCTTCATTACTGGCTTTTAAGTCTACCGTAGCATTTTCACAGAAATAAGTTGAATCTACTGGGGATAAAATAGTTGGTATTTTATCAATTTTAATGGCTACTTCTGATGATGCTCCTTCGCATTTACCTTGTTTGGCAGTTAATTTATACACCCCTGCTTCTTTGGTTTGAAGCGAAGAAGAAGACTTAGCAAATTGTGAAGGGATAGCTTTTCCGTCTTTTAACCAACTGTATATAATCTTGGTGGTATCATAAGAAAATGACTGATTGACTTCTCCGTAAAGAGAAGTGCTTGCTCCTTCACAAATACTTTTATTAGCTCCAGTTTCGTACAATAATACTTCTATTTTACCAAGCGTTACTTTATAAGGCAAAGAGGTATTCACACAGCCGCCCTTATAACGAGTTTCATAAATATATGTACCTGATTGATTGGTTAAAAGAACATTAGAAGAACTCGAAGTATCTGTTTTTGAAACTGATTTAAAAGCTACTCCGTCTTTCTTCCAAAGAGCTTGAATTATTCTTTGATTGTTGCCATAGTTATAATTATAAAGTGTTGCCGTATCCTTGCATACGGTTACAGGCACTGCACCAATTGTTTTGTCATAGTTATAATAAGTGGGCTGCTGAACTATTTGTTTGCTAAAACTTATTGTTACAGTATCTGAAATGGCAGTACATTCTGTTCCATCATCGTATTTTGCCTTGCTAACGGCGTAATATTTACCAGCCGTTTTATTTGAAATAGTAGAATATACCCCGTTGCTATAGTCGTATATATTATTGTAAACATAATCATCATCTTTTTGAAAATAATAATATTTATTTTCTCTTGTGGAATTTACATCATTTACTAATTTACCGTCTCGGTACCAACTAATTGGTGCATAAATAGCCTTGATGTATTTGTCTTTTTGAGAATCATAAAATTGGGATTTCAAAGGAGAATTCATAGACAGCGAAGCCTGAGAACCCTCGCATAATTCAGTTTCATATTTAGATAAAACATATTTAGCAACATCCGTTTTCTTGATTTGTACTTCATTAGAAATACCCTCACATACGCTGTTTGTTACTTTTAATGAATACGTACCTGCTTCTTTGGAAATGAAATTATTCTTATTAATAGTCTGAATTTCAACGCCATTTTTATACCATTGAAATTGCCATTTATCGTTTGCTTGAATGGAACTACTATAATAAATATTGGTTTCAGGATTTGAACAAGTAATATCTCCATTATAATAAATCTGAACTGGTAATTTATTAAGCGTTGATTTCTTTACTTCAAAAGTATCTGAAACAGCCGTACAACTGCCTAATTGAGTAATGGATACGTACTTTCCTTCTCTACTGGTAAGAAGCTGCGAATCGTTTGCTCCTGCAATGAATAATCCATTTCTTTTCCAAGAATATATTGTTTTATTATCAGCATACGAATAAAGGCTTATTTGTTCTTGTCCACAATAGATTTCATTTTGTCCAGATATATATGGTTTTGCGATTTGCCCCAATGTTACTTTGGGTCCTGATATTTCAGAAGAACATCCATTGGGCAAATCGTATTTCAATGAGTAAATGCCATTTTTCTTTGCTTGAAGTTCAAACTTATTGGCATTAGCAATCTCTTTGCCGTCCAAAAACCATTGAAAATTCTTATACCTTGCAGCGTTATTAATGTAGAAACGAACACTATCACAAGCTCCAAAATTTTGTTCTGAATTATAATAACTTCCATTGGAATAATTGAGTGAATATTCTTTGTCATAAGTATAATTGATAGGAATATATTTTTGAGCTGAAAAGATATTCCCTTCGGCAACAATTCTAAAATATATTTGGGTATCATTAGAAGGCAGTTTTACTTTAATCGGGCTTGATGTACCTTCGGCATAAACGGTGCTTTCTCCGTAACTATACACTACTTTAAACTTTGTTCCTGTGGCAAAAACGCCAGTAGTTTTGAATGGAATTTCTACCGTACTACCACCACAAACTGGATTTTGCTGTAAAGTAGAAATATCACCAATCGTGATACTTTTACAACTTGCTGATTTGTCAATCGTTAAAGTGGTAGTCGCAACAGCCGAACATCCACCGTTTGACGCATAGCCCGTAAAGGTATAAAGTCCTTCGTTTTTGGTTGAAACATTTGTAAGCGATGGAACACCGTATTGATTGCCAGTATTATTAGGACCTTTCCAAATGAAATAATCGGCAGTTTCGGTAGTATCGGTCAATGGGTTTGATTTAGGATAAGGAAACTCAAAGTCAGAACCTTCGCAAGCCGTAACTACCTTTGGAAACGTGAAAACTGGAATATCATTAACTGTTACTTTCGTTTTGGCTGAAAACACACACCCATTTACACCAGTACCCGTAACCGTATAAACACCCGCCATTGTGGAAGTAGCCTTGGAAAGAATAGGATTTTGGGATGTTGAAAGAAATTTATTAGGTCCTGCCCAATTATAGGATTTTACATTGCCTGAGGCACTTAATTTTATGGTATCTTTTTTACAAGCATCTTGAAGAGATTTGGCTATAATACCCAGCGAAACAACCTTTGAAGAAGCGAAACAGCCATCTTTGAATATTTGTACATAATAATTACCATAATCAGCACTATTAAATGTAATAGAATTTGCCCCTTTTACACTAACATCATCTTTAATCCATTGATATTTTGCTCCATCAATTGCCGTAGCTTTTAGGCTTACTACATTATTGGCTAAACATGAATCCTTGACTGCTAACAAGGGTACATCAAGCACTTGAATGTCTATGGTATCTGAATAATACACGCATGAACTATTGGTGTATTCGTACCAATATTTTCCAGTTTCGTTAACCGTTACTGAACATTGATTTTCGGGTTTTGCTGAAAAAACTTTTCCATCTTTCTTCCAAACGGCATTAGAATAGCAATTGTTTACGCCTAAAACATGAATATTACCTTTACATAGTTTGACTAATTTGGGGCTATTTATTTTAAAAATTTGTCTATCATAAGGTTTATCAATTTTTATTACTTTTGATTCGCCCGTGCAGCCAGTTTGTGAATTGGTATATTTTAACTGATAATTTCCCGAAAGATTTGGATACAAAGTGCTACCATTAGAGAAAAAAATCCCTTCTCTTTGCCACTGAAAACTACCACTTGGCGGAGTTGAAGTAGGATAAGAAGATATATTATACGGGTTATTACAGTTAGAAGGCGTATATCTATAAGTATAGAGCGGAATGGTATAAATTTTACCGTAAGTTATAGTAACACTATCAGTTGCCACGCATTTTCCTTGGGTTACTTTTAGCTTATATACGCCAGGTTCATTGGCATTGAACCCAAAATTATAGTCTGGAGTGTAGAGTAATTTATTATCTTTAAAAATCTCTTGATTCCCCATTCCTGATGACACTATGGAAGTGATATTGGTGGCTTGATTATCACTACAAAGTTTCAATTCTTTAGAATCTTTGTACTCATAAGTATTGCCAAAGCTGATTTTTGCAAATATTTTATCCGATTTTGTTACTTTAACAACGTTTGAAATAGCCTCACATTCATCAGCTTTGTAGATTATTCGGTAGTCTCCCTCTTCAGTGGCATTAAATGTACTATTGGTTGCACCATCAATTATTTCATCATTTTTTAGCCATTTATAAGAAGTAGTATTATAAAATAAACTAAATTCAGAAGAAGCATTTAACAAGGCACTACCACCATTTGTACAAATATTCACGGTACCTTCCTTCGAGAAAGTAATCAACGAAATATTAGTGGCAGTGTATAACTGAACGTCAATTTTTTTGGTTTGATACTCGCAAGTAGCATTCGTAATAGTGGCGTAATAAATTGCTGCATCTGAAACCGAAATGGACAGACCATTTACACCATTCATTTCCACATTATTTCTGAACCATTGTATTTTTGATTTCCCAAAATAAGTAGTATCAGTTGACAATTTTAGGGCAGAATTTTTACAAATGGGTGCTACAATATTAAGACTACTTTCGCCCGCATTATTATTATAACTTGCTGAAAGTCTGTTAGATTTAATGTATATCACTGCACCGTACAAACAGGCTCCTGAGGCTAATTTCACCTCCGTTGTAGCTTTGTAAGTACAGCCAAATTCATCAGTCATGGTAGCAGTATAGACTCCTTCATTTTTTTTAGTATATCCATAAATATTAGCTACTTGTTCGGTTGAGGTATAATTATTGGGTCCTGTCCAAAGATATTTAAAGGTGCTACTGCTAACATTGTTGTTTGGATAGGTAACCAAATAAAGTCGAGTTCCATCAGTACCATTGTAAATTCCTTGACTACTAAATTGAATTTTCCCAACCTTCACTTCCACCGTCAATACTGATTTATTATCAATGGTAACAGTATAAGTGCCTGATTTTTTGGCAATTGCGTTAGGGATTGTAGGGTTTTGCTGGTTGGAGACAAATCCATCAGGACCTTTCCATGCGTAGGCACTACCACCTTCGGCTTTCAGTTCGAGCTTATTGCCCTCGCAGACGGGTGAATTGGATGAGACTTTTTGAGCAAATAAAGCGTTGGAGATAAACAAAAAAACGGAAACGAGTAAGTAGAAGATTTGCTTCATGTGTAGGGAATTTTATGGTTAAATTTTTACAAAGAAAAGCGGAAAGCGGGATAATTGAAAATTAACATTGAAGTAATCATCATATCTAAAATAATTTTTGGGAATAAATCGCCAAACTCTCATCAAAATGCCTTGGAAAACCTGTGAAATATGTAAATTTTAAAATAATTGTGTAAATCCTTTTGTGTTGAAACTAATATCTTTGCTCAAAGTAAAATTGTACGTTTAAAATACTCTAAATCCAATTATTGATGGAAAGTAATTCAGAAAAATCAATAATTTTAAAGGAAAAAAAGCCTCTAATTTCGAAAGCCATTGATAGTTTCTTCGTTGATATTTACAACGTTTATCAGTTTGTTATCAAATTTTTCAAAGAAGTATTTTTCCCTCCTTTTGAATTTAAGGAAATCGTCAATCAGTGTTATTTGATTGGCTTCAAATCCTTACCCCTCATTTCATTAACGGGTTTTATTATCGGTATTGTTTTCACCAAACAGTCCCGCCCATCCTTAGCGGCTTTTGGTGCAAGTTCTTGGTTGCCTTCGCTTATTTCTATTGCCGTCATTCGCACCTTAGCCCCCTTGGTTACAGGGCTGATTGCGTCGGGCAAAATCGGCTCAATCATCGGGGCAGAATTGGGTTCAATGAAAGTAACCGAACAGATTGATGCTATGGAAGTTTCAGCTACCAATCCTTTCAAATTCTTAGTCATTTCTCGCATTTTAGCGGTTACGCTCATGATGCCAATTTTGGTTTTGTATACGGGTTTGGTCGGAATGTTGGGAGCGTATCTAAATATTCATCAAAATGAATTGACCAGCTTTACCGCATTTTTTAGAAGTGCTTTCAAAACCATCTCTTTCTTAGATTTATCTTCTTCTTTGTTCAAATCAATTGTCTATGGATTCACGATTGGCGTAGCGGGATGTTATCAGGGTTACAATGCCAAAAATGGTACTGAGGGCGTAGGCAAAGCCGCCAATTCTGCGGTAGTGCTTTCTATGTTGATGATTTTTTTAGAAGAATTGGTAATTGTTCAATTTATTAATGAGATAAGATGATTGATAAAAATGACTTAGTAATTTCAATAAAAGACCTCCGAAAATCCTTTGGTCCGCTCAATGTATTGAATGGTGTGAACCTTGAAATTCATAGAGGGGAAAACATTGCGGTGTTGGGACGTTCAGGAACGGGGAAATCGGTTTTGATTAAAATTATTGTTGGCTTATTGAAGCCTGATACGGGAATTGTGGAGGTTTTTGGGCGACAAATTGATAAAGTGGATGATAAGGAATTGCAACAGTTGAGACTAAAAATTGGCTTTTCTTTCCAAAATAGTGCCTTGTATGATAGCATGAGCGTAAGAGAAAATTTAGAATTTCCATTGGTTAGAAATAGGCGAGATTTGGGCAAAAAAGAAGTGCAGAAAGCCATTGAGGAAGTATTAGAAAATGTAGGATTATCACAAACTATCAATCAAATGCCCTCTGAACTTTCAGGAGGGCAAAAGAAGCGAATCGGTATTGCACGAACTTTAATTCTGAAACCCGAAATTATGCTCTATGACGAACCAACTTCTGGACTCGACCCCATGACGTGTATCGACATCAATAATCTCATCATGACTGTCCAAAAGCAATATAAAACCAGTGCCATCATCATCACGCACGACCTCACTTGTGCCAAAACTACGGGTGATAAAGTGGCGATTTTGATGGAAGGTAAATTCCTAAAACAAGGAACATTTAAAGAAGTTTTTGATACAAAAGACCCTAAAATTAGGGCTTTTTATGACTATAATTTTACAGATTCTTATGGAAAAAATGAAGACTAATCGCCCCGTGGTAGTGGGTATTTTTGTAGCTTTGGGCATAGCCATTTTGGTGGCTACGGTGTTTACTTTGGGCGAACAAAAGAAGACTTTTGTGAAGACTTTTACCATCAATGCCGTCTTTGGCGATGTGAGCGGTTTGCTCACGGGAGCAAACGTATTGTTTTCGGGTGTGAAGATTGGTACTATCAAAAAGATAAGTTTTTATGGAGATTCTCAAGTGCTGGTTACTATGAATATTGAAGGTTCAGTAGAGTCTCATATTCATAAAGATGCCAAAGCAAAAATAGGCTCAGATGGATTGATTGGCAATAAATTAGTAGTCATCTATGGAGGTACACGCACCACCCCGCAGGTAGAAAAAGACGATTTTATTAAAGTAGAAAACGGATTAAGTACCGATGATATGCTGGCAACTTTGCAAGCAAACAACAAAAATCTTTTGGATATAACCAACACTTTCAAAAGCATTACCAAAAAAATTGATAGCGGAAACGGTCCAATTGCTACTTTATTGAACGACCCAAATATGTCAAGAAAATTGAACAGTACCGTTGAAAATTTACAGGCAACCCTTGCCAATTTCAATACCGTTTCGGCAAGTAGTAAAGACGTTTTGGCAAACCTTTCTGACTTTTCGGGCAAACTGAACAGAAAAGGAAATTCGGTGAATGATTTGGTAGCAGATACCGCCATTTATCGGAATATCAGAGGGACAATAAATCAACTCAGAACGGCATCAAATTCTATTGAAAGATTCTCTTCGAGTTTGAAAAGTGTCGGTAATCGTATCAATCAAAAGAATAGTCCTTTGGGTGTATTGTTAAACGATTCTTCGAGTGCTTCATCGTTGAAAGTAACATTAAAAAACTTGGAATTGAGTAGCCAAAAGCTCAACGACGACCTTGAAGCGGTACAACATAACTTTCTGTTGAAAGGATTTTTTAAGAAGAAAGCTAAGGAGAAAGAAAAGGAGGCGGTGGAGCAGCAATAGAAATCTGAATTTCTATTTTTTGTAAAAACTTCTATACCAGATTGAGGACAAAAGCTTCATTGTCATTCTGTAAGAATCTATCTCGCTTATGAATAAATGTTAAGATTTTGATTTTATTGAATTATAATTTTTGATAACTTTTAATATATTTTTGCAAAATAGTTGACAATTGCAACTCCCAAAGTAATTATAGGATGAAAAAATAAAATAATTGTACCAATAATTCTATAATTTTTGCTCTTTACTAATTGTCTAAATATAAAAAAGGTAGATAAAACACCAACCCACTGAATAACTAAACTGATATAAAAGATGTAATTTCTATATTCTTGATCACTAACTTGTTTGTCGTTCATGTAAACCCCTAATATCATGGGATATAAAATGTGCAAAATTGCAAGCATCGTTGGAACACTAATCAACCATATTATTCTTTTTTCAACAATTGTAATTGAAGTTGTTACGTTCTGAAATAAAGAATCAAGATTTTCCATAATTTACTAAATTTTAATTAGTAATTGAGAATTTGTTGTAAGACAAAATCTGTCCCGTAAATCGAAGTTAAACTCACAGGACAGATTACAGTAATACATAGTCCGTACTATATTTTACGCCTTATGCTCCTCTCTCAATAAATCATTTACTGTCTTCACGGGATTGAACGTAATCAAAGGTACTTCCACAAAAATCGTGTTCCAGTCTGCCATCGAGCCATTCCAAAGTCCTGGCAGTTCTTGGGCTTGGAGGGCTTTTCCGTCTTTTGATTTTTCGGTAACAAAACCTGTTTTCGGGTCACGGAAT
>JANPGQ010000675.1:0-2263 GCA_031423975.1 Cytophagales bacterium
GGAAAATGAAAATAAGGTGAACGCTGTGAAAGTTGTTGTTGAATAATTTAACCATACCAAAATCATGAAAAAAATATATCCCTTTTTGATAGCCATTTCCTTAATATATGCCTGTACGCCTAAGGAAACCCCAATTCCAAACCGCCCACCAAATGCTTTTACCGTTACCTCAACTTTGAAAAGTGATGGTAAAACGGTTGTTTTGAATTGGACAAAAGCACAAGACCCCGACGGCGATGTAATAACGTATAGCGTTGTGCTAAAAGACACATTGAGCAAAGGCAAAACGGACACCACATTTACCATCACTACGCTGGATTTCAACGCCAGTAGAGACGGAAAAGTGATTGCAAAAGACCCAAAAGGATTGACAACCGAAGCCACATTCACGGCAAAAACAAAATTCCCAATTTACCAAAACATTGCAGATGCTAATTTTGAGAAGTTCTTAGTTACCCAAAAAATAGATAAAGATGGTTTGGTTAATGGCAGAATGGACATCGACGATGCCAAAGGTGTGAAGGAGTTAATCATGCCATCAGGTAGTGTAAAAAGCCTTGCTGGAATAGAAATTTTTACGGATTTAACAAAATTGGATTGTGATTTTAATGCTATCACAGCCTTAGACCTTAGCAAAAACATTAATCTGACGTATTTAGATTGCGACCATAATTATCTGACTGCCTTAGATTTGAGCAAAAACATAAATCTAACATACCTGGATGCTTATCATAACTCTCTGAATTCCATTGATTTAAGTAAAAATCTTAGTTTAACTTATCTCGACTGTTCGGATAATAATGGACTTACAGCCTTAGATGTAAGCAAAAATGATAAACTGACTTATTTAGATTGTTCCTATACGCCAATCAAGGTTTTGGATGTCAGTAAAAATTTGGCTTTGATAGAGTTGGATTGTTCTAATTGCAAGTTCACGGTCTTGGATGTCAGTAAAAATTTAGCTTTAAGTTATTTAGATTGTTCTCAAAATACTTTGAGTGTTTTAGATGTTAGCAAAAACACAAAACTTGCGGGTTTAGATTGTGCTTATGCTTTGCTTTTGGGATTAGATGTGACAAAAAATACAAGCCTTACCTATTTGGATTGCTCTTTCAACAAATTGGCAACCTTAGATGTCAGTAAGAATTCGACATTAGATGAATTCGACTGTACCGTGAATCCAGTAAAAACGGTCTGTGTATTGGATATTGCTAAGGCAACTGCCAATAAAAAATGGTCTAAGGATGAGTTTAGTAAGTATGTAATTTGTAAGTAAACATTTTTTTAAGGGTGTTCTTCCTCTTGAACGTGAGATAGAACACCTTTTTTTGGGGAAAAATGAGGTTAGCCCCTATTTATTTTGAAAAGATGAACCTGTCTTTTTGAGAGGTAAAAATATTAAATGATGAACTAATAAAAATGAAAAACTTTCTATTATTGCTAATGTTGTCCTCTTGCTTTCTGTCTTGTCAATCTGCAAAATCTGATGCTTGGGAGAATTTCTTGAAATGCCCCGATAATAATTGTATTAAAGAAGTTCTTGCCGTAAAAGATGCCTTTCTGAATAATCCAAAGCAACTTTTAACGCAATTTCAAGCCACTTACGAAAGTGGCGATGATAGAGTCATTGGTTGGCTTTATATGTTTCGAGATAGTGTATTAATCAATCCTAAAATGGGAACGATTGAAGAAAGATTGGCAATGCAAAAAGCCCTTATTGATGCGGCAAAACCCTATGAAAAAGACCCCAAAGTACACGAAATGGCAGAATCCGTCATCAATGAATTACGGATTGTGGATGTAAAAATGGGTAAAATTAATGATCTAATGGCGGCAAATCTTGAAAATAGTCCAATCTGTTATCAATTCACGATGAATGGTGATACTACTTCTTGCCAAATATCAATGAATGAAAATGGAGAAATTGCGGGTTTTTATGCTTGGTTGCCCAATGGTAAAGATGGAACGATTGGTGTTTTAAAAGGCAAAATGAATGGTGATACGCTCCTTGCCGACTACAAATATATACAAGAAGGACAAACCACTACCGAACAGATACTTTTTGTGAAACAAGGGGATAAAATCATCAATTTGGTAAGTGAAGATTTTGATAATGAAGGCAGAATGATTTTAACAAACCTAAAAAAACTGAAAACTGGGGATGCTCTCAATAAAATTGATTGTGCCATATTGGAGGGTATTATTAAGTATATTAAAGAGGAAAAAATTGCTTTTTAACGAAAAAAAATTTAGGTAAAGTTAA
>JANPGQ010000676.1:0-11724 GCA_031423975.1 Cytophagales bacterium
CCGTGAATTAGACAAATTAGCTGCCACTTTACAGAAATTTCCTTCGATGGTCATTGAATTAGGTTCGCACACAGATAGCAAAGGCGAAGCCCAAGACAACGTAAATTTATCAGAAAAAAGAGCCCAAGCCGCAGTTGATTACATTGCCAAAAAAGGCATTGAACGCAACAGAATGTTAGCCAAAGGATACGGAGAAAGCGTTTTGGTAAATGGTTGCACAGATGGTGTAAGTTGCACTGAAGCCGAACATCAGAAAAATAGAAGAACTACCGTAAAAATTATTAAAGTACGTTCGGAATAAAAAATATAGAAAAATAAAAAAGCGAATCAATTCAATTTGGTTCGCTTTTTTTGTTATTTGCCAAAAAATAACACAACAAATGTAAATCGTATGCCACTCTTTCAAATGACAGGACTTTCGGGTGCAGGAAAATCTTCAATTGCTAATTTATTGAGAAACAGACTATTAGCCATAAATCTCAAAGTTGAAATCATTGATGGAGATGAGTTCAGAAAGACACTTTGTGCAGATTTGGGTTTCTCGAAAGAAGATAGAATTGAGAATATCAAACGATTGGGCTTTGTGGCTAATCTGTTGGCTCGCAATGAAATCATTACAATTATTGCGGCAATAAATCCGTATAATTTAGCTCGAAATGAGTTGAAAGAACGCTACGATGCTAAACTAATTTATGTAAAATGTGATATAGAAACCCTCAGAAAAAGAGATACCAAAGGGCTTTATGAAAAAGCTTTTTTACCCGAAAATCACCCTGACAAAATCCATAATCTCACGGGCGTGAATGACACTTTTGAAATTCCCGAAAAACCCGATTTTGTGATTGATACTTCCGAAGAAAATCTTGAAGATTCTTTGGAGAAAGTCTTGGGTTTTATTCTTGAAAATTAACAAGATTTCAAATCCATTCGCCCGTATCATTACCATTTTCAATAGGTAAATACGTTAAATACTGAACCATTCTGGGCAAATTACTGGTGTTTGGAGTGGCACAATGTGGCAAGGCTTGATGCCAAATCACGAAATCTCCCGCATTCCCAAGTACAGGAATAGACTTTAATTCTTGGACTGCTATTTCTCTTGGATTGGCATTTTTGGGCAAATTTCCCAACCAATTTACTATTTTATGATGAAAACCTGGCACACAGTGAAAAGCTCCACTGTCTTGTTTTACATCAGTCAGATATAGTAATCCTTGTAATTTGAAGGGAATTGGGAGTTGCAAACTCACGTCCCAATGCAAGGCACTACCCATAAATTTAAACGAATTATTTTCAGGAGGATTGAAACTTACTTTGTCAATTACCCGATAGATTTTATCCGTTTCGTATAGCTGTTGATAGGCTTTTTGGATTTTTAAAGAAGCCCTATTTTTCTCCAAAGTTGGGTGTTTTGTAAATAATACCATCAAGCCTTCTTTTGCTTTATGATGTTTGTACCACGAAGCTGGATTATCTAACGAAGCCTCCAAATAATTCAAAATGGAATTTTGAGTTTGATCACAATCTTCTCTCGAAATGGCGTTTTTTAGAACAAAATAGCCATTTTCTTTCCAAAATTGCAAATCTTCTTGACTCAGCACATCTGGGAAATATTCAATATTCTCATTTTGATTTACTCGCTTATTTTTATCAATCCAATCTTGAAAATCCTGTATATTTGGTTGATTAAAATAGAGAAAATGCAGCGTTTCTTCCATGCCAATACCATGCTCAAAAAGGGTGTTTTGAAAGACATTCCAATCTTGTGGCTCAATTGTTTTATTGGCTAAAATATGCTCTCTGAAAGTGTTTAAAATCAATAGATTTGTCATTTTTGAAATAATTTTTCATACATCGAAAATACTTTTCGTTGATAATCAGGTAATTCATCTTCCAACGGTTTTTCTTCAAAAACAGTATTAGGTCTTTTACTATGAAATTGGGTTCGTTCAACCATTTTTTGTTTGATGGAAGGCTTAATTTTTAGGTTTAGAAATTGCTCAATTTTGTCTAAGCTTGTCAGAATTCCCTCTGCATAATTGACGAAGATGGTATTTTTATCTTTTTCAACGATTTCTAAATATCGTTCAAAGTATTTTTCTAAGACTTTCGCTACGTAAACTGGACGTTCTAAGGTTATAATTTCTGAAAACTCAAACCCAAAAATTGCTGGCTGTATTACGCCTGGGGCAGCGTGCATACCGCTCTCCTGTACCTGTGAACGGATGACTTCATCGGGTCGTCTGAACGAGAAAATGAAGGGTGTTTCGGGGTAAAGGTTTCTTAATTTTTCGTAATAAAAGATATGCCAACTATCTAATTTGATAAAGAAATGTTGCTCATCCCCCGTTCTTTTTTGACCTAAAAATTTTACTACAGCTTTTAACGATTCGTCAATTTTTTGTTTTGAAATTTCAGGTTTTTTAAAGGCAATTTCTCTTAAAACTTCATCAAAAATTGATGGTTCTGCAAGGACAATATTTTGTTCGTCCAAAGAAAGTAATTGAGCCAAAAGCGTTGAACCACATCGTGAAACATGAAAAATAAATGCCGTTGGAGCCAATGAGGGAATATTTTCAGAAAAATCAATAATGCCATCCAAAGTAGAAACAGCGTGAAAAGGTTTCTGATTTTCTTCAAATAATCGGCTGCGTGCCGTAGTCTCAAGAAAAAAGGGTTCAGTATATTTTTTATCACCAACGTATAGCCAACGACAGGTTAGTTCTTTTTCGTGAAAATCTAATCGGAAAGGAATCCAGTTTTTTAGGGGATGATTTTTCATATTTTGATGTATTAGATTCCTGCCAATTCTTTCCGCAACTGTTTTATCATATTATCCGCCGTTTCAGTTTTCATCAACAACAATTGTTCAATCATCATCACCTTGGTTTGTTGGTCGTATTTACTCTTTTTTTCTTCTTCAAAATCAAAGCCGAATTTTGCAAATAGTTGGTCTGACCAATCATTTCTTAGGCAATCAATCACTAAATGAATTCTGTCAGTTTCCCCTTCATTCGACACAAAATGTGGTTGGTTGAAATTGGCATACCAACATTCCCCAACACGCATAGGTAGTGTTTTTTTATTAACTGTGAAAATCACTTTGTCATTGGTTTGGATTGGAATATGGATTCTGAAAAATCCGTCTTCGTAACCTGCTGCTGAATCTGTATGTTCTTTGATGTAACTATTGGGTGAAAGTGAAAGGAGCCTTACCGCCTCTTTTTCACACAGAAAATAATTTAATATTTCCTTGAAATATAAACATTTATTAAGGGTTGGTGTGTCTTGGAAAGTAGCATTTGGCGTGGCTAAAATGTCTAATTCACTCCCAGAAATGGAGCGAAGTGCAAAACTTGACCAATGCCCAGTAAAGTCATTTTGATTGAAATGAAGCAACCAGTCTATTGTTTGACAAAGTTTAAGGTCAGCTTTTAACCTTTCAATATCATAAGTTTGTGGAAATTTATAATCATTCATTGATATATTTTTTAATGTTTGCATACGTTTAATAACTATTTCACAACAAAATTTATAATAATTATCATTTGATAAAAAAAAATTCTGTAATATTGTTTCACTTCTTGTTATAATCTCATAAATACAGTCTCCAAAAGTAGTTCAGAAAATTTTATATTTTCAAGTTTTCAATCAACCATTTATTCATATTTCTTTTAGGTTTCATCATGGATTTTAATGAAACGGTTTTTCATAAGATTACCGATTTTATTCGGAATATAGGCATTCCTATCGGTTATCGTCATATTTCTGAGCAAAGTTTTTTGCCTGGATTATTAATTGAAAATGGAACGCTATTGATTGATAAAAACCAGTTAAAGTATATAGGCGATACATTGCACGAAGCGGGTCATATAGCTTTGATGACTCCCGAAGAACGTACAGATTTATCAGGTTCATTGGAAGGTCAAAATAATGCAGAAGCTGCTGAAATGGCAGTAATTGCTTGGACGTATGCCGCTTGTCTCGAAATTGGAATTGACCCTGTAATTGTATTTCATCCAGACGGTTACAAAGGTGATAGCGAAAACATTTTAGAGAATTTTGGTGATGGACGTTACTTTGGTGTTCCGATTTTGGAATGGTACGGTTTGACTGAAAGAATAGATAATACACAAAAAATCAATGCGTTAGCTTATCCAAAAATGGTAACTTGGATGAGAACGTAACTCATACTATGAGTACATTAACTTTACCTCAATTATTGATACATGAAAAACTAACAAAAATGAAAGCTCATCTTTTGAGTTTTCAGATTGTTGGTGTGGTTTACTCTGCCTCAACGGCATCAAAATGCATGAAAAATAGTTTACACATTTATAAAAATATTACTCAAACTCTTCCTCAATTACAATCAAACATTCTTCTTACTTTAAAAGGCATTTTAATTTTCAGATTACAAGCCTTCCTAAAAACATTTATATACTATTATTCTTTAAAACTCTCCGAAGGTATTCTTAAAAGATACTTTCTGAATAATTACGTCAATTTATAAAACAGGTATTTTTACCCTTACACGAACAAAAAATCAATTCTAATTTTGCCAAGATGCAAGAATAGAAACATTTGTATTTTGTTGATGGTAAGGTATGTAGGACAATCCATTATTAAAAACCAAACTATCATCATACAATGAAAAAGAGTCGTAGAAATTTTTGCAAAAACTCTGTCTTTTTAGGTTTAGGGCTTAGTTTTTCTCCTCTGATTACCTCCGCTAAGACTAATGAAACTATTAGTAAAAAAGTATTGAGTTTAAGAAAAAGGGCTGAAAAAGCCGTGAATGTGTATGGAAAGATTTATTATCAAGATTTGAGTTCTGTTAGCAATGCTACGATTGAAATTTGGCATAATAATTCAGAAAGTAATCTTTCAAAATTTGATTATGAGGGGAAATTGATGACTGACTCAGAAGGCAATTACAGTTTCGAAACTGATTTTCCTGAGAGACATTTTGGGGATAAATATTTACTGACAAGAAGAATTAATTTCAAAGTCAAAGACCAAAATGGAGAAGAGCTTTTAACAAAACTCCACTTTGGGTACGATGGAAAGGCTTTTGTGGATCATCTTCATGTCAATAGAGTTCCCGAAAAATTCAAAAATTTATTGCCTAAAACGAAATTTGAAGAGAATTTATTTACGATTCAGTTTGATATTTATTTGAATACTAAGGTCGTAGCCAGCTTTGCATAATAGGGAAAGGTTGTACGCCTCTTTGAGCGGCATTGTTAGCATCAAAAGCCATTCCGAGAAATTGTAGCATTGGTAAACCGATATTTTGCCCCGACTGAAAACCGTATTGGAGACTTTCATTTTGTCCTTTATACCCTTCGGGATGCAACAAGACTTCAATGGGAGTACCTGAATTAATGGCAGCGGCATACGACCAAGCGATGGTCATCATAGAATTGGTGGCAGCATCAAAATCTAATTGATTATCAATAGGATGCGTAAGCGTTGAACGAGAAGCAACGGGAGCAAGGGCAATACGACCCGCTTCGTAAAGTAAATCACCTGGGAAAGATAGCTTTTCGAGGTCAATTTGTAAAGAACCATTGTGAATGTTGATGCCAGGAATATAAGTATCAATGTCTATGGAAGTGAATTGGAAAGGAATACCAATTTTCTCTAAAAAACGGAGAATGGGTTGTACATAAACGTGGTCTTTATAATCAATCATGGTTTTGAAAATTAATGTTTTAAGGTAAAAATTCTGATTGCAAATCTAAAACATTATTAAACAATTCAAATAATTAAAACAAATAATAACTATGGATTCTCCTTTTCTTGGAATGTTAGCCATTTTTGGCTTCAATTTCGCCCCACGTGGCTGGGCATTTTGCAACGGTCAACTACTCTCAATTGCTCAGAATTCCGCTTTGTTTGCCTTGTTGGGTACAACCTTTGGCGGTGATGGACAAAATACTTTTGGCTTGCCCAATATGCAAAGTAGAATCCCTGTTGGCATGGGTACAGGACCAGGATTGAGCAACTATCAAATGGGGCAAATGGCGGGTTCAGAAAACGTAACGCTTCTTAGTACTCAAATACCACAACACAGTCATTTTATGATGGGGTCGAGTGAAGCACCTGTTCAAAACTCGCCTGCTGGCGGTTCGTTGGGTACTACGGCAAGAGGGGTCAATTCTTACACCACTGGTGCTAATAGCCTTTCACCAATGGCATCTGCAACATCAATTACAGGTGGAAGTCAGCCTCATAATAACATTCAACCGTACCTTGCTGTCAATTATTGTATTGCTTTGGAAGGCATTTTTCCTTCAAGAAACTAATAAATTAATTTTAACACTTTAAACAATTTACTACTATGGATCAACCATTTATCGGTATGATAGCCATGTTTGGCTTCAATTTCGCTCCTCGGGGCTGGGCTTTCTGTGCTGGGCAATTATTGCCCATTCAGCAATACACTGCCTTATTTTCATTAATAGGTACATATTATGGTGGAAATGGCACAACCAATTTTGCCTTACCTAACCTACAAAGCAGAGTGCCAATTGGCATGGGTACAGGCCCTGGTTTAAGCAACTATCAAATAGGACAAACTGGTGGTGAAGAAAACCACACTTTGTTAAGCACCGAAATGCCGCAACACACTCATTTTATGACAGGGTCGAGTGAAGCTCCTGCCCAAAACTCGCCTGCTGGCGGTTCTTTGGGTTCTACGGCAAGAGGGGTTAATTCTTATACCACTGGTGCTAATAGTCTTTCTCCAATGGCATCGGCTACATCATTAGCGGGTGGAAATCAAGCTCACAATAATATTCAGCCATACCTTGCCATAAATTATAGCATTGCTTTGCAAGGTATTTTTCCTTCGAGAAACTAAGGGTTTTTGATTTTTTCTTACCGAAGCGTATTTATGGTTTTTATACCGTAAAACGCTTCGGGTTTATATTTTAATATTTTGAAAATCAGATAATTAACTGAAAATACTGTTCACCGCCTTTCAACATTGAGTTCCAGAAAAAACAACGCTTACCAAAAAATTATAATGATATGAAAACTATCTTTACCAATTCCTATTTCAATAAAACGCTTAAAAGTCTATTCGCTTTTTGTGTTATTTTATTGATGTCTATTAATGTTTTTGCACAAGTTACAGCCACCGAAGACTTTGACACTGAGACAACAGACTCTCCTTCATTTTCAGAGAGTGGTATAAACTTTACGCACAATTTCAACCACCTTCAAAACCTTCCAACTTACGGATATGGTGGTTCGGCAAAATTTTTAGAGCTATTTTCATCGGGTTCTAATACCGTTGCTACTGGTGTCATCAATCTTAATACAGCAACAAACCCTGGTATTGGTTTCAAAATAAACTCATTTGCCGCCTACACTGCGGGGGGTAATTCTGGAAGTCCTGCACTTAATGGAATATTAACCATTTCTGGAACACCCGTTGGCGGTGGGGCTGTGGTTACGGCATCCATTAATATTTTATCATCTGGGGCGGCAGGGGGAACTGGTGTGGCTGGACAATCAAGAGATGCTAATGGTATTGTGAGTGGTATCACTTTGGCAGGTACTCCCTTAGCTGGACTATATTTTACGTCTTTATCTTTTCAAATCGTTGATACTGACATTGCCAGTGGTACAGTCGGAACAAGATATTTAGAGCTTGACCATATCAATTTTACTACCTCTGTGGCAAGCACTAACACGTATGCAATTGCCAATGCCAGCTATACAGAAGGCAATAGTGGCACAACGGTTCAGGCATATACCATCACAAGGTCGGTTAGTACAGCGGTGGGGTCAGTACAGATTCAATCATCTAATGGTACGGCTACGGCGGGTACAGACTATACGGCTGTTCCTTTGACAACCATCAATTTTCCGATTGGTTCATTAACACAAACGGTAAACTTAACGATAAATGGCGATGCAACGATAGAACCCGATGAAACGATAAACATGACGCTCTCTAACCCAACAGGGGGTACGATAAGTGTGGGTACGTCAACCGTCACCATTTTAACGGATGATAATTACGTAGAGACTTTTGAAGATGAAACGGCGGCTTTGAATACGTTTACTCAGGGGGGTATCAATTTTCAGAGTACAGGGAAACTGGCGGTTTTTAAATCGTCTGCAAATATTGGTGCTGGTGGTACTTCGGCTGGTTTACTTTCAAATCCACCTTACGCCACTGGTACGCAAGGTTCAATTCAGGTAACTTCTGTTGGAAAGTCAATCAGTATGCTCAGTGTAGATTTATGGTCATCAAATGTTGTAAGTAATACTTTTCCCCCCACGGCTTGTACGGTTACCTTTGTCGGCACTAAAACCGATGGAACAGGCACGGTTACCTATTCGCAAAGCATCACACCCACGGGTACTAATGGATATATTAGGGTCAATTTTGCAGGAACACCATTTGATAATGTATCCATACTTGCTATTTCATTTAGCGTTTCAGGAACTGCCAATTATTTAAACATTGATAACTTCGCCTTCGCACCGATTTCGGTAGGCACGCAGGTATCAATCAATGATGTCAATGTTTTAGAAGGAACGCTGGGAGGTTCTACAACCTCGGCAGTTTTTACGGTAAGTCGTACCAATAATACTTCGGCATTTTCGGTTGATGTAGCTTCTTCAAACGGAACGGCTACGGCAGGTTCGGATTATGTAGCTTTTCCGACTACTACTTTAAACTTTACAAACGGAGGAGCTTTGACGCAAACTGTAACCGTAGTTATTAATAAAGATGCGGTAAACGAGCCAAATGAAACTTTCAATATGACGCTTTCCAATGCCACCAACGGGACTTTATATTTAAAGCAAGTGGGTATTGGAACAATTAGTAATGATGATGGAGGTATTGGCGAAACCTTTGAGGACGAAACCACTAATGCCACAGCTTTTACAGAAAATACGGTTACTTTTTCTGCCACTGGGGGTTATAAAGTAGTGGGTTCAGTTAGTAATAATACGGGAAGTGGGTCGTCTGCTTATTTTCTTTCTTCAATTAATAATGCCGTAGGTAATATGGGTACTATTACCATGACTTTACCAAATACGGCATTCAAAATCAACACATTGGATGCTTGGGTAGGTACAGCCTCAGGTGCATTTTCTTCTGGTTCAGTAACTTTTACAGGTACATTGTTTGGTGGAGGAACTGTTACGACAACTAAAACCATTACAGCAACAAGCAATAGTGGTACAGGTTGGCAACAGAATATAAATTTCACAGGAACCCCACTTGATAATGTATCATTAACAGCCCTTCAAGTAAGCACTGGCGGAACTTTAAAGCTCTGTGATATTGATAATTTTAACTATACGATTGTTAATACTGCACCTATTATCGCAGTGGTTGATGCCTCCAACAATGCCATAACCAATGGCGGAGCGGCTGGTACAGCCAATAATACTGATTTTGGACTTAGATGTTTAACAGGGGCAACGCAAAGTAAAACTTATACCATCAAAAATACTGGACTTACCAATTTAACGCTTTCGGGTAGTCCTTTGGCAGTTTTGGGTGGAACAGATGCCAGTCAGTTTTCTATCACAACACAACCTACTTCGCCAATTGTGCCTGGGGGGTCTGCTACATTTACCGTCTTGTTTGACCCCAACGTAGGAGGAGCAAAAAATGCTACGATTACGCTGACCAATAATGATGGTAGTAATAGCCCTTATGTGATAAATATTATAGGGATAGGAGGGGCAGAACCAACGATTACGCTCGGTGTGAGTCCAGCAATTTGTGCGGGTGCAACTTCATTTACGATACCTTTTTCTGGTTCAACTGCCAGTCCGACATCGTATTCAGTTTCGGGTACAGGTATTACAACCGTAATCAATGCAAGTTTTGTAGGAGTATCATCGCCATTTGTCATAAATTTGAGTAGCCCAGCCGTATTTGGAACAAATCCTGCCTATTCCCTTACGGTGATGAATGGTAATGGTTGTGTTTCTCCCGCTTATACAGGAAGTGTAACGGTGAATGCTGGACCAACGCTTACGGCAGGAGCGGTAACTAATCCAATAACTTGTGGTGGTTCAAATGGTAGTATTGCTTTTACTTCAACCAATTTACCCAATGGAACTTACGCATTAAGTTTTACGCCTACGGGAGCAGGAGCAACTACCAGCCCACAAAACGTAACGGTTTCGGGTAATACTTTTTCTTTAAGTGCTTTAAAAGCAGGAACTTATAGTGCTTTTTCGGTAACGAGTGCAGGTTGTACAGGCTCGGTAGCTACTTCCAAAGTTTTAGCTGACCCAGCCCCAACGCTCACAGCAGGTGCGGTAACTAATCCAACAACTTGTGGTGGTGCAAATGGTAGTATTGCTTTTACTTCAACTAATTTACCCAATGGTACTTATTCTCTGAGCTTTACGCCTACGGGAGCAGGAGCAACCATCAGCCCACAAAGCATAACGGTTTCGGGTAACGCTTTTTCTTTAAGTAGTTTAAAAGCAGGAACTTATAGTGCTTTCTCGGTAACGAGTGCGGGTTGTACAGGTTCGGTGGCTACTTCAAAATTATTGACCGACCCAACCGCCCCAACGCTTGTGGCAGGAACATCAACCAACCCGACAACTTGTGGAGGTACTGGTAGTATTGCTTTTACCTCAACCAATTTACCGAATGGTACTTATTCTTTGAGCTTTACGGCTACGGGAGCAGGAGTAACTACCAGCCCCCAAAGCATAACGGTTTCGGGCAATGCTTTTTCTTTAAGTGGTTTAAAAGCAGGAACGTACAGTGATTTTTCGGTAACGAGTGGGGGTTGTGTAGGCTCGGTGGCTACTTCAAAAGTTTTAGCAGACCCAATCACAACGCTTACGGCAGGAACATCAACCAACCCAACTACTTGTGGGGGAGCAAATGGTAGTATTGCCTTTACATCTACCAATTTACCTAATGGCACGTATTCTTTGAGCTTTACGGCAACTGGTACAGGAGTAACGCCCAGTCCTCAAAACGTAACAGTTTCGGGCAATGCTTTTTCTTTAACAAATTTAAAATCAGGAACTTATAGCAATTTTTCAGTTACTGTAAGTGCTACAGGTTGTACGGGTTCGGTGGCTACTTCAAAAGTTTTGACAGACCCAACACCATTGGCTTCTTCGCCTGGTAATGTAGGTATTAATTGGACAGGAGCAGTAAGTACCGATTGGAACACTGCCTGCAACTGGAATCCTGCTTGGGTGCCAGATGCTACGAATAGTGCGGTGGTTATTGGTTTACAAACTAATCAACCTACTATTACTGGTACTGTACCTACTGTAAATCAGATATACATAAATGCCAATGCAACGCTAACTGTTAATAGTGGCGGTACACTGAATGCAAGTAGTACAGCAGCGGTTATAACTTTACAAGGTGGTAATATTATCAATGATGGAATTATAAACGTGAGCGGTGGAGGTACTATCATTGGGATTGATATTCAAGCTACGGCAAGTATTACCAATAGGGGAACCATCACTACCAATACCCCCTATGGAGTATCACTGTCATTTGGTAATCTTACTTTCACAAATGAAAGCACAGGGATATTTAATGGTGATTTTAAAGCCAATAATAATATTCTTACCCTTACCAATCGTGGAACTATCAATTATGCAGGCGGAACATTTGCTCTAAGTTTGAGTACTGGGTCAAATGTAATAAACGATGGAATTATCAGTATTACAGGGGGAAGCGGTATTTCAAAT
>JANPGQ010000677.1:0-3233 GCA_031423975.1 Cytophagales bacterium
TTCAATTTTGCCGAAGATTGGTTCATGAATCGTGCAGAAAAACAGGAATTGATTAATGAAAAAAATACCACAGAATTAGCTTTTTTGAAGTCGCAGGTAAATCCTCATTTTTTGTTTAATACCCTCAATAATATCTATTCACTAACTTTTCAAAAATCTGAAAAAGCCCCCGAAGCAGTTTTGAAATTATCAGAAATGATGCGATATATGCTCTACGAAAGCAACGAAACCAAAGTCAGTTTGAATCAGGAAGTGGAATATTTGCAGAATTTTATCGACCTTCAAAAGATGCGTTATCATGGTGAAACCTTTATTGAATTTAACGTTCAAGGAGATATTAATTCCAAGCAAATTGCTCCACTTTTATTGATTCCTTTTGTGGAAAATGCTTTTAAACATGGAGAAGTATCAAATAGCCTTAATCCGTTGATTATCAATTTATTAGTAAGCAAGAATAATTTACATTTTTCTGTAAAAAATCATAAAAAAGACCAAAATAAAGATGAAGTAGGCGGCGTTGGACTCGAAAATATGCAACGAAGATTGGCTTTATTATATCCTGAAAACTACGGATTGGAAGTAAAAGAGGAGAAAGATTCGTATTATTGTGAACTCAATTTAATGTTGTAAAGATGAAAAAAATCCGTTGTATTGCCGTTGATGATGAACCGCTGGCGTTGGATATTTTGAAGGCGTATATTTCCAAAGTTCCGTCTTTGGAATTGGTGGCATTGTGCGGAAATGCCCTCGAAGCCCTCAGTTTAATCCAACAAGACAAAGTAGATTTAGCATTTCTGGACATCCAAATGCCCGACCTGACTGGAATGCAATTTCTGAGAATTATTAACGGAAAATGCAAAGCAATCATGACCACTGCCTATCCGCAATACGCCCTCGAAGGCTACGAGTATGAAGTGATTGATTATTTGCTAAAACCTATTGCTTTTGAACGTTTTTTGAAGGCAGTTCAAAAGGCAAGTTTACAATTTTCAGGGTTAGGCGAAACAGAAAAATTAGTTGAACAAAAAGAGAAAATAACGCCTTCGGTAAATATTATTTCGCAAAATACTCCTGTTTTTATTTTCGTAAAAGTAGAGCATAAGATGTTGAAAATTAATCTATTAGATATTCTTTACGTAGAAGGATTAAAAGATTATTGTTCTATTTATACCAAAACAGAAAGAATCTTGACGCTCCAAACGATGAAGAAAATGGAGGAAAATTTACCCCAAAATCGCTTTACGAGGGTACACAAATCATACATTGTAGCCTTAGACAAAATTGAATCTGTAGAAAGACAGAGAATCACTATTCTAAACTACACAATTCCTGTTGGAGATAGTTTCAAGGAAGATTTTATGAAAGTTTTAGAAGGAAATAAAACGTAGGACGGCAAACCCTTATCTTTGTAAAAAAATCAACAAATCATGAAATCTATATTTTCTCTCAAAATCTGTTTGCTGCTCACTGTTAACTGTTCACTGCTTACGGGATGTGATTTTACTAAAAGAATTGATACCCGTGCGGCGGTAAAAGAGCTTCATGAGCGTGAGGTAAAACGAATTACACCCGCCCAATTTACGGCTCAGGTGGACGAATGGGGGCATTCAATCGTGGATTCCTTAAATAAAAACTTAGTGCAGAATCTTGAAAGTAAAGCCGTAATAGATTCATTATCAAAGTCTTATCGAGTAGAAATTTTATCAGGCAGTCCGCTAAAATTACAAAATCCAGCCTTTGGACAAAAGGTTAATGAAATCTTAGATGCTTATCAGTACAATGCTGAAAGACATTTACCGCAAATAGACAATATTCAGAAATCAGACGATGAACTATATTTTTTTTATACCGAACCGATTATCTTGAAAAATGAATTGGAAGGTTTGAAGAAATCAAGAATTGAGGGATTAAGTAAAACAACAAATTTAGATAGTTTATCTTTCTGTAAAAAAGGCGATTTTGCGGGTTTGTGGTTGATAAAATTCTCGAAAAGAGAAGTAGTGAGACTTGCCGACCCGAAACATTTGATGAAATTGAGTGATAAATAAATGGGAAGCAGCGGAAGTCGTCCTTTAAAAGGACAACTTCCGTAATTTCTACATTGAACCAAAAGCATTATGAAAAAAATTGCTTTATACCTCCTCCTTTTTCCACTGCTTACAAATGCCCAAGAAATTAATTTCGAGAAAGGCACTTGGAAGGAAACCCTTGCCAAATCTAAGGCACAGAACAAACCCATTTTTGTGGATTTTTTTACTACTTGGTGTGGACCTTGTAAGTTATTAGAACAAAAGGTTTATTCCAAACCCGAAGTTATTCAGAAGATGAATGCCAATTTTATTAACTTCAAAATTGATGCTGAGAAAGGCGAAGGACCTCAATTGGCGGCACGTTTTCAGGTAAGTGCCTATCCGTTTTTGGTTTGGGCAGATAAAAATGAAAACGTTTTGCTCACGGATGCGGGATATATGCCCGTAGGTGAGTTCATGAAATCGGTTGATAATGCCTTGAATCAATACAAAGAAGGACGTTTGGAAGACTACGAAACGCAATATCGGGCGGGTAAAAGAGATGCTGCTTTCTTGGCAGACTTCATCAGTAAACGAAAGGCAATGATGATGGATAATCGAGATTTGGTGGAACAATATCTATTGGCAATTCCTACTTCGGAACAACTTTCTGAAAAGACTTTAAAAATCGTTGCCAATAATAGCTTTACGCTCAACGGCAAGGCCATTGAGTTACTTCAAAACCCAATGGCTTTCAAGAAATTTGGGATTTCTACATTGGATAATATCTCCATGACTATATCGGAATATTTTCGTAATGCTTTGAAAAGGAAGGACTTAGATTTATTAGAACGATTAGCGACATTTAATCTTAAACTAAATCCCGTAGAGGCTGGACGGCAAAATGAACGTTATAGAATGGAGCTTTATAAATCAATAAACAACACAGCGAAGTATCTGGAAACCGCTCAGAATTTGGCGGATAAGTATTTGATGAATATTTCGAAAGAGGAATTGAACAAGCAAAATCATGCTCATTTTCAGGAGTTTATCTTGCCATATCGTACAGGAAAAGAGGATTCGGTAAAGATTGGAACAATACGTTTTGAGGCTATGAAAAAATTGCATAGCCGTTACGCAAGCATCAATTTTGCTTCTGATTTAGATGGTTTGGCAGATGAATTTTATCGAAATGTATCGGATAAAACGGTTTTACAAAAAGCC
>JANPGQ010000678.1:0-8800 GCA_031423975.1 Cytophagales bacterium
GTAAAAATTGCTCCCCCCTCAGTTGAATGAAAAACTTTGGTTGAGTGAAAACTACACGTACTTATATCTCCATAATTAAAAATCGAAGTTCCATTCACATTTACGCCAAAACAATGAGCGGCATCATATATCAATTTCAGATTATGTTTCTGAGCAATTTCAGCCAATTTATCCACATCACAAGGATTGCCATATACGTGTGTGGCTAAGATTGCTTGTGTTTTTTCAGTGATTTGTGCTTCCACCTTTTGAGGGTCAATACAAAAATCGGTGGTAAGAATATCAGCAAAAACGGGCTTACAATTCTCCCAAATTAAGGAATGAGTTGTAGCACAATACGAGAAAGGCGTGGTAATTACTTCTTGTGAAATATTCAGAACTTTCAAAGCAATTTGGATAGCAATAGTGCCATTACTGACGAATAAGCAATGTTTCACACCTAAATATTCTTTCAATTTTTGTTCTAATTCACGGACAAACTGTCCGTTATTAGTCAATTGATTGCTTTCCCATATACGTTCAACGTAGCTTTGAAATTCAGCAAGGGGAGGTAAATATGTTTTGGTAACGTTTATCATATTGAAATTATAAGTTGATAAAATCAGGAATCTTGCCACGCAAAGTCCATAATTTTAACTTACGCTTTCAAGTTCGAGTTGAGCAATTGGGAAATCTATTTTAGGGCGAACATAACCAGGCCATTTGCCATACCATGAAGTGCCTTCACGATAGTCGCCAATTTCAAAAATTAGGGCTTCTTCAAAGTTAAAAATGGCAGTTGAGGTATCTTTTACCACCATGAAAGAAATCGAATAAGAACCATCATTCAAATAATTACCTGGAATTTCACATTCTGCCGTAATTATTCCTTTTTCAAAAGTTTGCGAAAGCGTTCCAATATTGAAAATACATTCGCCCGTTAAAGAATTAAGGTGAAGGCTCACATTCAAATTTGCCCCTTCCATCATATTCCAAAACTCAATTTGAATTTTGAAAGATGTTCTTACGTCTATATGTTTCTGATTATCAATAAAATCAGGAACTAATTTAATGCTTTTCAAACGAACTTTATCGTTTCCCGGTGCTTCTTCGGGTGTAAGCCACCATGATTCTAAGGCTGTCTTTTGGACATGACTTAGATAGGTTGCCAAAACTTGATTGGTTTCTCCCATTTCCATCAATTGTCCTTTTTGCATAAACATGGCTTTATTACACAGACCTTGCACGGCGGTAAGGTTATGACTTACAAAAAGAATTGTTCTTCCCGACGTTGAGGCATCCTTCATTTTACCCAAACACTTCCTTTGAAATTCGGCATCACCCACAGCTAAAACCTCATCTACAATCAAGATTTCGGGTTCGAGGTGGGCTGAAATAGCAAAACCCAAACGCACGTACATACCTGATGAGTAACGTTTTACAGGTGTATCCAAAAATTTTTCAACCCCTGCAAAATCAACAATGGCATCAAATTGGTCTTTGATATCTTGGCGTTTCATACCTAAAATAGCACCATTCAAAAAGATATTTTCACGACCAGATAACTCGGGATGAAAACCCGTTCCAACTTCCAACAAACTGGCAACTCGACCTTTGATTGATATCTTACCTTCGGTGGGTTCAGTAATTCTACTTAAAACTTTCAAAAGTGTTGATTTTCCCGCTCCATTTGAGCCGATAATACCTACTCTATCTCCTTGGTCAATCTTAAAACTTACGCCTTTCAGAGCCCAAAAGTCTTCGTGACTCACTTCTTCTTCTGTTTTTTTCGTAAAAAGATTTTTTATTCCATCCGTTACAACTTCACGGAAGGTGTTTCCTCTTGCATTGCCCTTTATATGGTCAATGATATATCTTTTACTAATATTATCTGCTTCTATTACTGTCATTTTTAAATAAAGACTACTCTTGAAAGTTTTAAATTGATAGGCACTATTTTTTAATTTTTAAATATAATCAACGAAAGAATTTTCTTTTTTACGGAAAAACATGACGGATAAAATGGTGGTAATCGTTACAAAAACGACTGATGGAATGATGGTACTCCATTCAAAATATTCGTAGTTAGGTATTAAACACCATCGGAATCCTTCAATAATACCTGCCAAAGGGTTAATCCACTGATAGATAGGATACCAAGATAGTTCTTGAATTGTGGCAATTGGATAAGCTATTGGACAAACGAAAAAACCGTATTGAACAATAAGCGGTACTATTTGCTGAAAATCTCTAAATTGAACATTTAAACTGGCAAAAAATACTCCTAAACTAAATGCCGCAAAAAATGCTAATGTTAGAAAAAACGGAACAAAAAGTATATTTAAAGTGGGCGTATATCCTTTATAAATTAAAAAGGGTATCATTACTAAAAAACCTACTACAAAGTCTAAAAGTGGTACTGCTACCGAACTTAAAGGCATCAAAAGTCTTGGAAAATATACCTTTGAAACCAAATTTGCATTGCCCGTTATACTATTGCTCACTTGTTGCAAAGACATGGCAAAGAAATTCCAAAAAATCACGCCCGTAAAAATAATTATTTGTAACGGAATGGTTGATTTGTTTTCAATCTTAGCCACTTTATCAAAAGCAAAAACGAAAACTGATACCGTCAATAAAGGGCGAAAAACTGCCCAAGCAATCCCAATAAATGTTTGTTTGTATTTTACAGTAATATCTCTTACTGCTAATATCCAAAGTAATTCTTTAAATCTCCACAGGTCTTGCCAATAATATTTCTCTGACCTTCCTGCCTCTATAACTGTTTCTTGCATATTATTTTTCTTCTCTAATTATTACGCCTTTATTTCGCTCAGTGTTTCTTTGAATGCGACGTAAAGAATTCCTAAAAATAAACCTATTAATGCTCCAATGATGATAACTTTTTTCGTTGGGTCTGGCTCTGGCGAAATGGGTAACTCTGGGTCATCAATTCTGGTAAATAGCGGTGTTTCTTTTGCCATAGAAAACTTGATGTTATCCAAATTTTTTACTGACTCGAAATACATTGCTTGTATTTGTCCACTATTAGTCTGTAATCTTTGTTGTTGTACCAAACCTTCCTGAACAATAATTTGTTGATTTTGATCTGCAAATCTTGCTGCGGCATTCTGAGTTGAATATAATATTCTTTTTAAGGAATCAACCCGATTTTCAACCAAAACTAATAATTCTCTCGACTTCTGAGTCTTTGTCTCCTTGTAAAAATCCGTTACTACCCGCAGGTATAAATTTGCCCAAACATAAGATAAAGTATCATTACGACTTGTTACCGCTAAGGATAGGAAAGTCGCTTTTTTACTATCGTTTGCAATTAACGTATAAGGCATTAAATAGTTTTGGACTAATCTAACTTTTGAACGTTCATTAGTAGTTGCATCTTCATATCTATCATGTTTGAATTGGAAAGTCTGCATTTCAGAATCATCCTCTAATTCATCTTTCAAAATTCCGCTCGTCCGTAAGTAATAGTTACCAAAGATTTCTTCTCTACCGTTTACCTTCACTTTTGATAACACGGCACGATTGTAAAGGTTTTTTGTTTTCAAAAGCTCAACAAAATTATCTCCCACAAACAACCCCGCACTGGCAGAACTTCCAGGACTAAAACCAAAGGCACTGGCTAAGTCAGAAATACCACCTCCACCACCTCCGCCACCATTTTCCATATTGAAAACAATTTTGGCTACGTAAGTGGCAGGCTTCTTGGTAATTTTTTCAAAAGCATAACCTCCACCAGTTCCAATTAACACTGTTGCTACTAATACTTTCCAATTTCTAAAAATTAAATTCTTAAAACTCACCAATTTCATTACAATGTCTTTGAATGAAAACTGGTCCTCCGGTAATGATGTATATTGTTCTTCTGACATTCTGAATAAGATTATATTTAGACGTTGATCTATTTGCCAAGACTTTTAATTAACAAAAATAAAGTTGACACACTTCCAATTGTTGCTGATAATATTTGAACTGTTTGTAATAATTGTTGTGATGCCAATTGTTTAGCATTCAATCTTGGCACTACAATTTCAGCACCTGGTTCAATTCTTGGATAAACATTAAAAAGACCCAATAATTTACGTGTTCTGTCAACTGAACCATTGGCATACACAACATAAGAACGCTTACGAGCCGATAATTCGGTAAATCCTCCTGCCTCTGAAATGTAATGTTTAAAGTTTAGCCCATTCAAGTATCGAGTAGAGGTCGGATACAATACCTCTCCTTGCATTCTGACAGTCTGCGGTTCTTTTGGTATTCTCAAAACATCTCCATCCTGCAAAATCATATCCGACGAGCTGCCTGGTGAATCTAATGCTTTCACCAAATCCATTCCAATTGATTCTTCTGTTTCAACTTTTACCTCCTCTACTTTTACTGAAACTCCTGTACTTACATCACTTAAATCACTTAATTGAGTTCTTTTTCTATCAGCTTCCTGTTGACTAATTTTAAATTTTCTAATCAAAGTTGCTCCAACTGGATAAGCTTGAGAATTTAACCCACCAGCACGTTTAATAATATCTGATAATTTTTCGTCCTTGCGCTCTAACGCATAAACACCAGGGAAAATAGTTTGTCCCTCAACAGACACAAATTGTTGCTTTTCATAATTAGGAGAAGCTCTCACAAAAACTTCATCAAATGGCTCTAATATGAATTTTGAAGCACTGGCATCCATGCTTAAATTGCTATTGATGGAGAAATTAAATTTTTCACCGATAGTAGAATTAATTTTAGAAGGGTCATCTTGTCCAATATTTTTCTTCCTTCTTATTACTTCAATTCTACCCGTTGCGGCTGATTCTTTCAAACCTCCTGCTTTCAAAATCAAATCCTCAACGGTCATGTTTTTCACATAAGGGAAAGAACCAATCGGTGTAACCAAGGCTGTTCCTTTGGTAGGAACCTCAGATACTCCCGTTGTACCCGTTGTTGGAGCAGCAGCCGTTTCTCCACCCTTCAAATTTATTTCACCTTGAATTCTAACGGTATAATTTTCTAATAATTCAAGACCTGAATATACTCTAATTTCGTCCTCACGCTGTAATGTGATATCGGGAGATTTACCAGAAACGATGTCATTATAATTTACAGAAATATTTTCTTTTGTTAAATCTTCTCTCAATCGAGTGATGATGATACGATTCAAGAAAGCATCTTGTTTAAATCCTTCGGCTCTTTTTATCAATTTAGTCAAGGTCGAATTATCACTAACCGAGTACCTTCCTGCTCTGAAAACTGCTCCATTTAAAGTAACCGCATTTTCAATTCTATCGGTCAAAATCTGTTCAACCGTAATAACATCACCGTTTTTGGGATAGAATGATGATAGTAATTCACTATTCAAATCAATCAATTTTATATCTTTATCCGTATAACGTTGAATTTTGAGCATTTGACGATACGCATCTGGCATAAAACCATTACCATATTCAGCAATGATTCTTTCTAAACTTTCATTAGGAAGGTTTTCAAAGATGGCAGGTTTTCTGATTTGCCCTTGTACTTCGATCCTTGAACGATAAGGTCCAACTTGGATAATATCTTGGTCTTGGAGCGTAATATTTTGACGTAAATTACCCGTTGTCAATAAGTCGTATAAATCAACTTGGGCAACTAATCTTTTATCTCTAATAACTTTAACCTCACGGAAAGTACCATTTTCATTGGGTCCACCCGATAAATACAACGCATTCATTACTCTTGAAAGGGAAGACATTGAGTACGTTCCAGGGGCAACCACTTCACCTAACAAGGTTACTCTGATAGTTCTAATACTTCCCAAAGAAACAGTTGCTGTGGTATTTGGTGCTGAGCCGTTGTATGATTTCAGTCCTACGTAAATTTTTGATAATCTATCAACAATCCTTTTCTTGGCTTCTTCTAAGGTAATTCCACTCACGAAGACATTACCAACCTTTGGTACTTTTATATATCCTTCAGACGTAACAGGCAGATTATAATGCTCTTCCGAATACCCATTAATATCAATCAATATTTCATCATCTGCCCCTAACGTATAGTTCTTGGGCGTTGGGATTTTCAATGATGTTTCAAATGATATATTTGGATTGTTGAAAATATTAAAACCAAAGATTTTCTTCCGCAAAGAAACCGCACCCGAGTCCACTACTTGTGGAACTGCCGATGAAGCTCTTGCCGACTTAATAGAATCGCTAATGGCTTTTTCAGAACCCGAAGAAATAACCTGACGAGGTGCCGAAGAAGCGGGTGATGACGGTGAACTACTTGTTCTTGGTAAGGAAGAAGGTAAAGACAGTCCTGGGAAAGACCCAAGTGGAAAGCTTTGTGCTTGGATGCTATTTGTAAATATTACAGAATAGCAAGTAAAAAGAATTAACAGTATTTTTTTGGAAGGTGTGAAAAAAGAAGAACTGTTGATTTCTTTACAATAACGAATTGCTAAATTATTTTTTGACATATTAAATGCTTAGCCTTTTGGGGTTAATTAGGATTATTTTCAAAGTATGGAGAAGCCAATTCCAATGTGTTAGCTTTTTCTAAAATGCAAAGTAAAACAAATTTGCCTTAATTCACACGACCATTGGATAGTTTAATTATGTGTAAAACAATTAAATCTTGCTAATTTCATAATTTATTAATGTTTTTTGTAGTTTTGTCATCCTATTGACGCACAAATTTAATTTAGGGTTGCATCTGTATTTGAACTTTATGATTTAATAAATTGCTATTTTTATATAAATGAAAACAAATAACCTTCCATCCTAAATAAATCCTTTCTTTAATATGTCCACAGTACCCGAAAATGTAATTTATAACGAAGACAATATCCGTTCACTTGACTGGAAGGAACACATCCGTCTCCGACCAGGGATGTATATCGGAAAATTGGGTGATGGCTCGTCTGCCGATGACGGTATCTATGTCTTGGTAAAAGAAATCATGGACAACTCAATTGATGAACACATGATGGGCAATGGCAAAACGATTGAAATAAAAATATCAGACCACCGTGTAGAAGTTAGAGATTATGGCCGGGGCATTCCATTGGGAAAAGTTATCGACTGTGTTTCTAAAATCAATACTGGCGGTAAATATGACTCTGGGGCTTTCCAAAAATCGGTTGGTTTGAACGGTGTAGGTACGAAGGCGGCTAATGCACTTTCTTCTTATTTCAAAGTACAATCTTACAGAGAAGGCAAAACCAAATGGGCTGAATTTCGTCAAGGTGAATTAACTGCCGAATCACCCGATGGAACAGAATCAAATGGTCGTAACGGTACGCACGTGATTTTTGAACCTGATAATTCTATTTTCAAAAATTACCATTACATTCCTCAGTTTTTGGAATATTTAATTTGGAATTATGCTTACCTAAACGCAGGTTTAACGGTAAATTTCAACGGACAAAAATATTACTCCCAAAATGGACTTTTTGACCTTTTGAGTAAATATTCTGCCGAAGATGAGAGACGCTATCCAATCATCCATCTGAAAGGAAATGACATTGAATTAGCCATTACTCACGGAAATCAGTATGGTGAAGAGTATTATTCATTCGTAAACGGTCAGAATACTACGCAGGGAGGAACGCACTTACAAGGCTTCAGAGAAGCATTAGTGAAGACTTTTAGAGAATTTTATAAGAAAGACTACGCTCCCGAAGACATTCGTGCGAGTATCGTGGGGGCAATTGCAGTACGTGTACAAGAACCTGTTTTTGAATCTCAAACCAAGACAAAATTAGGGTCAAATACGGTTTCGCCCGACCCTAACTCTCAGTCTGTTAAGAGTTTTATTGCAGATTTTGTCAAAACTAATCTTGATAATTATTTACATAAAAACCCAAGCGTTGCCGAAGCCATCAAAAAACGTATTGAACAGTCGGAAAGGGAACGTAAAGACATGGCAGGTATCAAAAAACTTGCTAACGATAGAGCCAAAAAAGCGAATCTTCACAACAAAAAATTACGTGATTGTAGAGTCCATTTAACAGATGAAAAAGCCGAGAATCGTTATGACACCCAGCTTTTTATTACCGAAGGAGATTCAGCAAGTGGTTCGATTACCAAATCAAGAAATGTGCAAAATCAGGCAGTATTTAGCTTGAGGGGCAAGCCTTTAAACTGTTTTGGACTGACCAAAAAGATTGTTTACGAAAACGAAGAGTTTAACCTTCTCCAACACGCTCTGAATATTGAAGAGGGCTTAGAGGGATTGCGTTATCACAAAATAATTATCTCGACCGATGCCGATGTCGATGGAATGCACATCCGTTTGTTGATGATGACTTTTTTCCTGCAATTCTTCCCCGATTTGGTCAGAAATGGGCATTTGTACATTTTGGAAACGCCTTTGTTTCGAGTACGGAATAAGAAAGAAACCATCTATTGTTATACCGACGAAGAACGTCAGAATGCCATTGCCAAGCTAAGTCCAAAGCCTGAGATTACTCGATTCAAGGGTTTAGGAGAGATTTCTCCGGAAGAATTTGGGAAGTTTATCAATGACGATATTCGCCTCGAACCCGTTATTTTGACAAAGGATACCACCATTCCAAAAATCCTGACGTACTTCATGGGCAAAAACACGCCCGACCGTCAAAAATTTATCATAGAAAATCTAATCATTGAAAAAGACTCTGCCGAATTAGCAGCGTAAATTAATTCATAATTGATAGTTAATAATTGATAATAAGTCTTCTAAAAATCAATTGTCAATTATCAATTGTCAATTATCAATTGTCAATTATGTCCCTCGAAGAATTAAGAAATCAAATAGATTCCCTTGACAATCAAATGCTTGAAATTTT
>JANPGQ010000679.1:0-3105 GCA_031423975.1 Cytophagales bacterium
TCTGCGGGTATGGCATTGGGTAGAGCATTGAGGAAAGTCTTGATTATAGATAGCGGTAAGCCTTGTAATAGGCAAACGCCACATTCGCACAACTTCCTTACCCAAGACAATAAAACGCCCAAAGAAATTGCAACATTAGCAAGGCAGCAGGTAGAAAGATATGATACTGTAAAGTTCTTCAATGGTAAGGCAACCAGAGGGGTTAAAACTGAAAATGGTTTTGAAATTGAAACAAAATCAGGAGAAACGTTTGAGGCTCAAAAATTGATTTTTGCAACAGGTATTAAAGATAATCTACCTGACATTAATGGATTTGCCGCTTGTTGGGGCATTTCTGTTATTCACTGTCCATACTGTCATGGTTATGAAGTGAAGAATGAAAAAACGGGGATTATAGGTAATGGTGAATATGGTTTTGAATTTTCTACCCTGATTTCAAATTGGACAAAAGACCTAACACTGTTTACCAACGGAACTTCAACTTTAACGACCGAACAATCCGAGAAATTGGAAAGACACCATATAAAAATAGTTGAAACAGCCATAGAACGATTGGAACATTCCGATGGGCATCTCCAATATATCATTTTCAAAGACGGTACAAAAGTAGAAGTTAAAGCAGCTTACACTCGTAGCCCTTTTGAACAACATTGTCCAATTCCAGAAACGTTGGGATGTGAATTAACCGAAGAGGGATACATCAGAATTAATCAATTATATAAGACTTCAGTTAGTGGAGTTTTTGCCTGTGGTGACAATGTAACACGCTTACGGACAGTTGCAAATGCAGTCGCCATGGGAACTACTACTGGAATGATGGTTAACAAGGAGCTAATTGAAGAAAAATTTAATAATTAATAAATATAAAACAAATGAAAATTATCATCGTAGGTGCAACAGGCACCATGGGCAAGCACATTGTAAGTGTTTTAGAAAAAGAACATGATTTAATAAAAGTCAGTTCTGATGTTGGTAGCGACATTCAGGCGGATATTACCTCTACTGAATCCATCGAAAATATGTTCAAACAAGTAGGGGCTTTTGATGCCTTGATTTCAACAGCGGGACCAACTTACGTTGGTCCTTGGAAAAACCTTCATGATACCGAATTCAGAAAAGGAGTTGAGGGTAAAATGATGGGACAAATCAATTTGGTACTAATTGGGCAAAACTACATCAATCCAAAAGGCTCGTTTACATTAATAACTGGGGCTTTGACTGATGAACCTCAAATAAATTTTGCCAATGCTTCAGCAGCCAACGGAGCAGTTGAAGGTTTTGTACGTGCAGCAGCAATTGAATTGCAAAACGGCATTCGTATCAATGCAGTTAGCCCTACTGTTATCGAAAACTCACCACAATATTTCCCGTATTTTCCAGGAGAAATTCCGACAACAATGAGACAACTTGAATTTATGTTCCTTAAAAGCGTATTTGGTGCAAATACAGGTCATATTATCAAAGCTTAATTGGAGTTTTTAGTAGAATAAACTTAAAATTGGGTCATTATTCGTTCGGATAATGACCCAATTCTTTAATTACAATGAAAAAAATAATCACTTTATCAATGCTGGTCTTAAGCACTTCTTTGGCACAATGCCAGATTAATATGGTCAGATATAATGATAACTTCAGCAACCTTAAAAACGATACTATTCATAAGAAAGGGTTTGATAAATTAAAATATATTTCACTATTTAAAAATGCCAATATTTCTTTCGGTGGCGAAATAAGGGAACAATATCAGTATTATGAAAATCAAAATTTTGGTGATGTACCTTCAACATTTACTGATGCTGACGCAAAACAAATTTGGCAAAGAGTGATGGTACATACCAATATAGAATTAGGAAACAGGGTTAGGATATTTGCACAGTTGGGAAGCACGTTTCGTTTCGGAAACCCCAACCCTCTTACACCCGAAATAGACGAAAACCAATTGAGTTTACATCAGGCTTTTATTGATTATAATTTTCATAAAAAATGGACTGCACGATTAGGACGACAAGAAATCAGTTATGGTAATAACCGCTTAATTACCTTCCGAGAAGGTCCAAATACAAGACTGACCTTTGATGCTGCCATTCTAAAATACCATTCTAAAAAAAGAAAATGGGATATTTTTGCTTTGACTCCAGTTATCTCAAGAAAAGGGATTTTTGATGACCAGTCCTTTGAAGATGCAGTTGTGGGTATTTATGCTACTGAGTATGTTATTCCTCATAAACTATTGCTTGATTCGTACACCATTTTTTTTAATTCAGATAGAAGAAAATATAATTACGCAGTGGGTCATGAAAGCCGTGAAACAACTGGTTTAAGGATATACTCTGAAAATACTATCTTTAATTACGAAATAGAAGCCTCTTATCAAGATGGGAAATTCAACAATCAAAAGATAAGTGCTTTTGGTATAAATACAGATTTTAACTATAAATTAGTCACCAAAAATAACCTTATTTTAGGTGTAAGTACCAATTATGTGTCTGGAGATAAAAACCAGAATGATAATCAATTAAACACTTACAACACCATTTTTTCAAAACCACCTTTTGGCTTGGTAGCACCAATTGGCTTATCTAATATTATAAGCATCAACCCATATTTAAAAATTAATCCTACTCCAAAAATCTATGTATATGCGAGTTTTAATTTGTTATGGAGACAAAGCAATCAAGACGGAATCTATTCTCCAGGAACAGGTGCTGAAACAAGACCTAATCCTGCAATGCACTTTCCTTCTACTAAACAAGATTTAGGAACTCTATTAGTTTTAGAAAGTAGCTATTCTCTAAATAAACATTTGACTATAGGTCTGGATGCCTCTTATTTTTTTGCAGGGAACTATGTAAAAGAAACAGGTAAAGGAAAAGATATAGTGTATGTATCTTCTAAAATAGGGTATAAGTTTTGATGTTCAAAACTTACAATAGAATTCGGAAAAGAATTATGATATAATAGTGATCTAACTGACTTTCCTAATTGCTTTTAAGGTTTTTGTGTTAACGAGAATAAAGGCACAAATTATTAAATTTTCTTCAATAAAATTAACTACTCTGGGTTGTGTTAAGCAATACAACTTAGAAAATAAACCATGGTTTATTT
>JANPGQ010000680.1:0-6521 GCA_031423975.1 Cytophagales bacterium
ATTAAACTCAAAATATAAACTAATTTTTTCATGATGTAAAATTACGAAAAAGGTTTCGATGTTTGATATTTGTTTTTCGATGTTTGGGTTCATAAAGCGAGACTACCCGAACATCGAATAACAAATATCGAAACCAGAAACACGAACATCGAAACTACCGTGCCACTTCAATTTTATACTTCTTTCCCTTTAATTTTTCCTCCTTAATTTTCGATAAAAGCGTTTCATAAACCGTTCTTTTCACGGCAGCAAAAGACGTAAAATCTTTCACTTCAATCAAGCCTAAATCTCCTCTTTCTAATTCCCCTTTCTTAGAGAAAAATCCTACAATATCCACCTTATTCAATTTATTTTTCTTGCCACCACTAACGTAAATCGTGATAAATTCGGGCGGGTTTGGTAAAGGATTATTAGCCGAAACTTTCAATTCCTCAATTCGATTATCCAAATATTTAGGACGATGTTCGTTTTCATGAAAAATCAAATACGCCGTCCCCGATGCGTTCATACGGGCTGTACGCCCATTTCTATGCGTAAATTCATGCTCCTGCAAAGGCAAATGATAGTGAATAACGTGTTTCATTTCGGGAATATCCAAACCACGAGCCGCCAAATCAGTTGTTACTAAATAATTGACGCTACCATTTCTAAACAAAATCAAAGCCCTTTCACGGTCGTCTTGGTCCATGCCACCGTGATAAAAAGTGGTTACAACGCCCATCTCGTTCAGCAGCTCAGAAGTACGCTCTACAGCATCCCGATGATTGCAAAAAATGAGTGCCGATTCAGAATTTAAGGAGCAAATCAAATCGAAAAGCGTGTTGATTTTATCTTTTTCTTCAGAAATTACTACCCGCATCTGCAAGGTAGTTTTTGCTTCATTTTCAGGAATATAATTGAGCGTTACGGGCGAGGTAAAACCCACAAATTCTGGAATTTTGATGCCATACGTTGCCGATACTAACACTCGTTTTGTTAAATTGGGCAAAGACGAAATAATAAATGACATTTCCTCATGAAAACCTAAGTCCAACGATTTATCAAATTCATCTAAAATCAGCGTTTTAATATTATCCAAAACAAAACTTCCTCGACTGATATGGTCGCAAATCCGCCCAGGCGTACCCACTAATAAGGCAGGTGGATTAGTAAAATTCCGAATTTCAGTAGTAATATCATGCCCACCGTAACTTACATTCACCTTCAAGCCCGTTCCCATGCTCTTCCAAACCTGTTCAATCTGCATCGCCAGTTCACGAGAAGGCGTGAGGATGAGACATTGCACCGCATTAACCTCCGAACTTATCAATTCCAAGATTGGCAACAAAAAAGCCAAAGTCTTGCCCGAACCCGTTGGCGATAACAAAAAAGTAGTAGGATTAGCCAGAATAGCCTTTTGAGCCTCCTCCTGCATAGTATTCAATGCCTCAATACCTAATTTTGAAAGGATTTGTGTGTGATTATTCATAGTGCAAAGGTACGGAGGATTTTGTTAGGTTAGAGAAAGTACCATACTCATCAGAGCTAAGATTGACTTTTTATTTTAGATATGGTATAGTTTAGACAAAATGTATAATAATGACTTTATAATTAAATTGTTATGTTTATCGATTATATTTATCAATCAACAATTTTTTTTTCTAAACGTTTAAAATGCACAAACGCACCAAAACAAAAAAGGGCTTCAACCGAAGTCAAAGCCCTTTAAAAGATATTTTTTTTCTGAAAACTATTCAGCAGTTTTTTCTTCTTCCGAAGAAGTCTCAGCCGCTGGTGTTTCGTCTTCTACTACGGTTGCCGAAGGAGTTTCTTCTACAACTTCTGCCGAAGGCTCTTCTACTGCCACAGGAGTAGCCGCTTCAACCACAGCATCGCCAGCTTCTTTCTTAGCACCACCTCTACGACTACGACGAGTCTTAGTAGCAATTTCAGTAGCAGCAGCTAACATAGTTTCGTTGAAATCAACCAATTCCATCATACACATCGAAGCATTATCACCAAGACGATTACCCAATTTGATAATTCTTGTATAACCTCCTGGACGACTTGCTACTTTCTCAGCAACAATTCCAAAAAGCTCTTTGATAGCCTCTTTGCTTTGCAAATAAGAGAACACAACACGACGGTTGTTAGTATCGTCAGTCTTTGATCTTGTAATCATCGGCTCAACGTATTTTCTCAATTCCTTAGCCTTTGCCAAAGTCGTTTCGATTCTCTTATGAAGAATCAATGAAGTTGCCATGTTAGACAACATTGCCGCTCTATGAGGAGCAGTTCTACCTAAATGGTTGTTCTTTTTACCGTGTCTCATTGTATTTGAGTAAGTTTGAAATGACCAGCAAATCCTTCCAACGAAAAACTGCCTATCATTGCGGTTAAGTTAATTCACATCAACTCACCTATTACTACGTTTAGTTTTACATAAAAAATTTGGGAGTATAGATGTGGACAAAATAAATCCACAATCTAAACTCCCAAATCCAAAATCAAAATCAATCTTCGTCCAAACGGTACCGAGTTACCTCCATACCAAAGTGAAGACCTTTTTCTTCAATTAGTTGCTCTAATTCAGTCAATGATTTCTTACCGAAGTTACGGAATTTCATCATGTCAGAAATTTCTAATCTTGCTAAATCACCTAATGTTTTCACATCAGCCGACTTCAAGCAGTTGTAGGCACGTACCGACAAATCTAAGTCTGCCAATGACGTTTTCAACAACTTTCTCATGTGCAACATTTCTTCATCCACTACATTATCTTCTTCTGCCTTCATCGACTCGAAAGTCATTGTTTGGTCAGAGAATAACATGAAATGTTGAATCAAGATGTACGCAGCTCCTTTCAAAGCATCTTCTGGGTGAATCGAACCATCAGTTTCGATATCAAGTACCAATTTTTCGTAATCCGTTTTTTGTTCTACACGGGTGTTCTCAATACTAAATTTTACGTTCTTGATGGGCGTAAAAATAGAGTCAATCGGAATGTGTCCGAAAGGAGGTTCTGAATTTCTCGACTCGTCAGAAGGAACATAACCACGTCCTTTCTCTACGATAATCTCCATTTCAAATTCCTTAGATTCGTCTAAAGTACAGATAACTAAATCTGGATTCAAGACTTCAAAGTAATTCGTGAATTTAGAAATATCGCCAGCTTTCAGAGTGGATTGTCCTTTTACTCTTACGGTGATTTTGTTTTCAAGGATTTCCTGAGTTTTCTTAAAACGAACTTTTTTCAAGTTCAAGATAATCTCAGTCATATCCTCAATCACACCTTCGATTGGTGAAAATTCATGCTGCACTCCTGCAACCTTTACGCTCGTTACGGCGTAGCCTTCTAATGAAGACAATAAGATTCTACGAAGTGCATTACCGATTGTAACGCCATAGCCTTTTTCGAGTGGCTTAAACTCAAATAACCCGTGAAAGTCGTCGGCTTTTTCCATGACAACTTTGTCGGGCATTTGGAATGCTAATATTGACATATTTCGTAGCGTAATTTACCTTGGAATATATAAGAATAGAGTAATCGACTTGCAATTTACAAATAAACTTGGGGAATCTATAATTTTAGATTAAAAATTTATAAAAAAACTTGACAATTATAAACTATTCGCTTATATTACAAGTTTTCAAAACTTTTAGTTCCCTTTTTTTTGTGTTAAGTATCAGCTATTAGGCATTAAGTATAAGGAAAACCTCATACATAACATGTAATCTATTCTAGCCCACTAATAACACAAATGTTTATTGATAAGTATGTAATAAGTACCAGATATTAAGCGATAAGAAAACTTAATACTAAATACCTGATACTCAATACAATCAAATCTATTACTTCGAGTAAAGTTCAACGATTGCCTGCTCGTTAAAGTTCTCAGGAATATCTGAACGCTCTGGATAAGAAACAAATTTACCAGTCATTGAAGCGGCATCCCACTCCAACCAGTTAAAACGTTTCCCTGCTTTGCCTGCCAATGAATCCGATACTACTTCAAGAGATTTTGATTTCTCACGAACAGATACCAACTGACCTGGCTTTAATGAATATGAAGGAATGTTTACTAATTCACCATCAACCATAATGTGCTTGTGAATGGTTAATTGACGTGCAGCACGACGAGTTGGAGCAATTCCTAAACGGTAAACGGTGTTGTCCAAACGTGCTTCACAAAGTTTCAAAAGGTTTTCACCTTTGATACCCTCTCTTACAGCCGCTTTGTGGAATAAGTTTTCAAATTGCTTTTCAAGAATACCATAAGTGTATTTCACTTTTTGTTTTTCCTTCAACTGCAACGAGTATTCTGAAACCTTACCACGCTTACCTTTACCGTGTTGACCTGGACCGTAGTTTTTGCGTGCTAACGCTTTGCATGGACCTAAGATTGCCTCGCCGAAACGACGAGAAATTTTTGATTTTGGACCTGTGTATCTTGCCATTATAAAATAATATTGAGTCAATAGCCATCTTGTGGCTAATGAAGTAATTAAGGATGAAACATAAAGAAACGAAGGATAATAATTACTAATTACCCTTCGCTATATTTTCGATTTTCAGATAAATCTGAAATTAAACTCTACGACGTTTCGGAGGACGACATCCATTGTGAGGAATTGGCGTAATATCTTTGATTGATAATACTTCGATACCTGAATTGGAAATAGTTCTGATAGCCGACTCACGACCTGAACCTGGACCTTTTACAAATACTTCAGCCTTTTTCATTCCTGCCTCTACTGCTACTACTGCACAGTTTGAAGCTGCCATTTGAGCGGCATAAGGAGTGTTTTTCTTTGAACCTTTGAAGCCCATTTTACCAGCCGAAGCCCAAGAAATTACTTGTCCTTGGTTGTTGGTAATTGAAATGATGATATTATTGAAAGAAGCCTTGATGTGTACTTGACCTAATTGCTCAACTACCACAACTCTCTTCTTAGCTTTATCTTTTCTTTTAGCCTGTGCCATTGTTTGTTTTTGTTTTCTTCCAGTTTTGAGTACGTCTCTTGCATCTTATGCAATGACCCTCTCATCTTAGAATGTTTACGAATTGGGAAGTCTCACGACATCCTCAATCTCAGCTTAAATTTTATTTAGTAGCTTTTTTCTTGTTAGCGATAGTCTTACGCTTTCCTTTACGAGTACGAGAGTTGTTCTTAGTTCTCTGACCACGCAATGGAAGACCTTTACGGTGACGCAACCCACGATAGCAACCAATGTCCATCAAACGTTTGATATTTAACTGAACCTCAGAACGAAGTTGACCTTCTGTTTTGATTTCGCCAGCAATAATCGCACGGATAGCACTTGCTTCTTCGTCGTTCCATTCACCCGCTTTCTTATCGAGAGAAATGTTAGCCTGTTTTAAAATTTTCTGAGAAGTGCTGCGACCTATTCCGAAGATGTAAGTCAAAGCAATTTCGCCTCTTTTTTTATCGGGAATATCAACCCCTGCAATACGAGCCATACTTTTTTAGCTTTTTAGTTTTTTAAAATAAGGTTTCTTACGAAGCCCTATTATCATCCTTGTCTTTGTTTGAACTTTGGATTCTTTTTGTTAATAACATAAAGTTTACCGTGACGACGAATAACTTTACACTCAGCACTACGCTTCTTGATAGACGCTTTTACTTTCATTTTCGTAATTATTTTTACTT
The DNA here is from genome assembly GCA_031423975.1 of Cytophagales bacterium. GTDB lineage: Bacteria > Bacteroidota > Bacteroidia > Cytophagales > Spirosomataceae > Arcicella. The sequence goes on from JANPGQ010000680.1 coordinate 5,653, forward strand.
GTAACGATACACTATTCTTCCTTTACTCAAATCATAAGGCGACATCTCTAATTTTACCTTATCCCCTGGCAAGATTTTGATGTAGTTCATCCTCATCTTACCCGAAATATGGGCAATCACTTGATGGGTACTTTCTAACTCTACTCTAAACATTGCGTTTGAGAGGGCTTCGATAATAACGCCATCGGTCTCTATTGATGATTGTTTTGCCATAATTAAATATTAACTAAATATTCTGATTTACTAATTACTTCTTCAATAAACTTAAATGTTGTCAGTATATCAGCCGTGCCTTTTTTTACTGCTACGGTATGTTCAAAGTGTGCTGACGGCTTTCTATCTTGAGTTCTGATGGTCCAATTATCGTTTTCTTGATGAATGGCTCTTTTTCCTTGATTTATCATCGGTTCAATTGCCAAAACCATATTTTCTTTTAGTTTTGCTCCATCTCCTCTTTTACCGTAGTTGGCTACTTCTGGTTTTTCGTGCAATGATTTTCCCACGCCATGACCCACTAATTCTCTGACTATTGTAAAACCTGCCTTTTCGCAGTAGGTTTGGATAGCGAAACCTATATCTCCAACTCTTTTCCCGAAAACTGCTTGCTCTACGGCAATCATTAAAGATTCTTTGGTAGTTCTCATCAATCGTTGAGTCTCAGCATTTACATTTCCAACTGCATAAGTGTAAGCACTATCTGCATGAAAACCATTTTTGAATACTCCACAATCTATCGAAATAATATCGCCATCTCTCACCTGATAATTACTGGGTATTCCGTGAACAACGATGTCATTAACTGAAATACAAAGAGATGCTGGAAATTTGTGTCCACTTACATTATAATTCAAAAACGATGGATGACCGTT
>JANPGQ010000681.1:0-4583 GCA_031423975.1 Cytophagales bacterium
AAAGAAAACTATTTTAGTGGTTAGGTGAATTTTAGAAACGTTCTTCAATTTTGGAGAGCGTTTTTTGTTTGGAGAATAAAATATTATTCTAAGACTATGTTTAACTACTAAACAATTTATTATATTTGTGTGTAGAACTAATCAAAAACTAATGAATCAAACGGCATTTCATTTTAAAATGCAATTAGCATCTTTAAGGCAATATTTACGAGACAACAGCGAGAATATGGAACAAGAGCAAATTGATAAAGTTCTCGACCAAATAAACCGATTAACGGACTTGCTAATAATTATTGAATCTGACAACGAACAAAAATAAAATCATGGTAGCAGTAGCAGAACAAACGTACTTAGAAGAATTACTTGCCAATGGTGAAGAACTACTTGCCAAAGGTGAAGACCTTTTAAAAATCAAGGGCATTGAATACTCTTTTGCTGAATGGCTCACACCTGTAAAGTATTGTGAAAAATTCAACATCGAAAATGTGGCAGTAATAACCAACTGGATAAATAGAGGAAAGATTCCGAGCGAGAATATTAGAGTGATTGAGGAATTGAATAATCTAAAATTGATAAAGGCAGTTAGCTATAAATAAAACATTCAAGAGGTCTAACGACCTCTTTTTTATGCCCTATTGTGAAGGATTTTTGAGCAAACTTTACAATACTGACCCCCAAACCGCACCCCGACCAAAAACAAAAAAGCTAACTATCTGATATTTAGATAATTAGCTTTGTTCTGTGTAGCAGGAACAGGACTCGAACCTGTGACCTTTGGGTTATGAGCCCAACGAGCTACCTACTGCTCCATCCTGCGGTGTTGTGTTTCCATTTGATTGGACTGCAAAGGTACGGAAGTTTTTTGAGAATGCAAATATTGATGAGAAAAAAAAGAAAAATTAATCTTGAATCTCTTTCAAAAGTGTTAAAATGGTCTTTCCCAACATGGGATGCACAAAATCAGGAGCAATTTCTGCCAAGGGCTTTAAAGCAAAAACTCGTTCCTGTACCAATGTATGAGGTATATGCAGACGATGTGGAATATCAATAATTTCTTGTTCATAAAAAATAATATCAATATCAATCAATCTTGCTCCCCATTTTTCCAATCTTACTCTGCCCAATTGCTCTTCAATGGCTTGAGTTTGTTCTAAAATGTCCAAAGGCATCATATTTGTTGTAATTTCAATAGCAATATTCAAGAAATCGGGTTGGTCAGTTTTTCCCCATGCTTTTGTCTCATAATTCTTTGATTGTGAAATAATTACCCCAACTTTTTCGTCTATTAATTTGATGGCTTTTATCAGTATTTCTTCTCTGTTGCCCAAATTTGAGCCTAAAAGTAGATAGACCGTTTGGAGATTTGCGGTTTGCATAGTATTTTTAGTAATATTAATCATTGACAAATATACTTTAAAAGCTAACACCACAGAAGATGAAAAATATTTCACATGGCTCTTTGTTAATTTCTGAACCGTTTTTGGGTGACCCCAATTTCGAACGTAGCGTTGTGTTGATTTGTGAACACGAAACTACCAATGGTTCGTTCGGACTGATTTTGAATCAGACTTCTAATCTCCAATTGGCGGATGTTTTAGAAGAAAATATATATCCTGATGTTCCACTTTTTGTGGGCGGTCCCGTACAACATAATACTTTGCATTATTTACACCGCCGACCAGACGTTATAGACGGTGGCGTGGAGGTAATGAAGGGTGTTGTTTGGGGTGGTAACTTTCAGCAAGTCAAGGAACTGCTGAATAATGGGGTGCTGTCTCCCAAGGATATTCGGTGCTTCATTGGCTATTCGGGTTGGAGTATCGACCAATTGGAAAAGGAGATGAAAAAGGACTCTTGGATTGTTGCTAAAACTACGGCTGACGTGATTTTTGATACGCCCGCCGAGAATTTTTGGCGGAGTATTTTGAAAGATATGGGTGGAGATTTTAAGGTAATGTCAAATTATCCCATCGACCCAAGATTGAATTAATCCATGAGCGAACGCACTATTATTTATACCAAACCTACCGACCATTTACTCCTCCTTTTAGGTGGTTTGGGTGCGAGTTTATACATGATTTTCTTTTTGATTAGAACGGATTATCTGTTAGGATTCCTCTTTTTGGCGTTGTCTATTTATCTGATTTATAGATATTTACAAAGTTCAAAGCCGCATCCTCGATTGATTTTGAATAAAGATGGAATCCAAGTAGTGGGACAGCCTTTTGTTTCTTGGGCAATGGTGCATGGCTTACAGATTCGTCCAGACATTAAGGGAAATGAATACCGAGAAACCTTCGTTTTTACGAATAATGGAAGAATTCAAGAGTTTCCTATTGCCAAACTAACTATTACATCATGGCAATTGGAAACTCTTTTAGAAGAATATCAGGCGAAATTTAGAGAAACTTTGCCTACTGAGGAGGAACAATTTTAGCTTAAAACTCCATTGGTACATCCATCAATAATATCTCTGAATCTTGTGAATTGGCGGTGATATTTATGGCATCAACATTCCAAATCCCAAAGCCATCTCTTGCGTGCATTTCTTGCCCATTTATTGTAAAATCTCCTTTTACGACCATTGCATAAACACCATTTTCAGCACGTTTGACAGTATAATCAGTGATAAAATTTTTGTCAAATGTTCCCATAGAAAACCACGCATCTTGATGAATCCAAACGCCTTCATCTTCTGAATTGGGCGATAGAATTTGCTGTAATTTATTATGACGGTCGGCTATGTTTAGTGTCATTTGGTCATAACGAGGCGTAACATTTCGTTTGTTTGGAAACAACCAAATCTGAAACAAATTCACGGCTTTATCTTTGTTGGCGTTGTATTCGCTGTGCGAAATCCCCGTTCCTGCACTCATTACCTGAATATCACCACTCCGAATCACTTCGGCATTTCCCATGCTGTCTTTATGGGCAAGGTCGCCCTCCAAAGGAATCGTGATAATTTCCATATTGTCGTGTGGGTGCGTGCCGAAGCCCATACCACCCGCTACGATGTCGTCATTCAAAACCCGAATTACCCCAAAGTGCATTCTTTGAGGATTGTGATAACCTGCAAAGCTAAAAGTATGTTGAGCATTGAGCCAGCCGTGATTGGCGTGTCCACGAGAATTAGCGGGATAAAAAACTGTATTTTCCATGATTTCTAAAATTTATGTCGGTGAATAAATCGAGTTTTGTAACTGATTTAACAATACAAAGTTGCATCATTTTGAAGCCCAAAACATTGAACTATGACAAGAAATTAACGGTTTGAGGCAATTTTAGCTCTTATTTTACTGAGAAATTCGGCAGAAATACCCAAATATGAGGCGATATAATGTTGTGAGACTCGTTGGGCAATAGTTGGATAGCGTTCCAAAAATTCGAGATAACGTTCTTGGGCAGGCTTGGCGATGGTATTGATGAGTCGATTTTGTGTAACCGAAAGATTTCGTTGCACCATCAAACGAAAAACTCTTTCAAACAAAGGGACTTTTGTTAAAAGTTCTTCTTTGGCTTGGTGATTTAGAATTAAAAGCTCACAATTTTCCAAGGTTTCTATGTACAATTTACTGGGCGTTTGGTCGTGAAAACTGGCAATGTCACTCACCCACCAATCTTCAATAGCAAATTGTAAAATGACTTCCGCTCCGTTTTCATCTATACAAAAAGTACGAATACAACCTTTCAGAATATAGGCTTCAAAGTTGCAAATTTCACCTTCACGCAAAAGAATAGTTTTCTTTTTAACCGATTTAGCTTGTAATAAATCATCAAAAATCCTTATCTCTTCTTCCGAAAATATAGCACATTTATTCACGTATTGATTAATGGAAACGAAGGGAGAAAGCATAATTATGGAGGTTTACTGGGTATTTTTTTTACAAAATTAGTACAAAAATTGACACCATTATTGTTTACTAATTTTTACCTCAAACATCTCCCCTTGCTCATTTGAAATCATCATGGTTTCATCCGTCAAAAAGGTGATTCCCTCCGTTTGTTTATGGGCGAATTTGATACAAAGTAAAGGTTTTTTAAAATTAACTCCTTGATTATCAAGGTAAAACAAAAATACTTTGCCGTAAGTTAGTAAGGCAAATGTTTTATTATTGGGGCTAATGGCGGCTCCCGTTACCATTGTTTTGATAAAGATTTTGTCTTTGGGAATGAGTGCATATTCGCCCGCACGTGATGGCATTGCGTAGAGTTTTACGGATTTATCTCCACGGTTTTTGGAGAATAAATACAGACTATCACCCAAGGCAAAAAAGGCTTCACAGTCGAAATTTTGGTCTTTTTTGTTAGGGGGAAACCCTTTTTGGTCGGAATAATGAAATTTTATTTTTTCAACTTTACTGGGCTGATTTTCGGGGAATTTATATATGACTAAATCCTTGCGGGCATTTTCATTATTCCCAAAATCTCCAATGAAAAGATGACCTTTTTCATCCCGAGTTATCTCTTCCCAATCCTGATTTTTGGTGTTTGGAATGGGCAGCGTGTGTAGTAGTTTCCCTTTTTTATCAATCTCATAAATTTCAGCTTTTCCACCTCCATCGTTAAGTGTCCAAAAGGTAGAA
>JANPGQ010000682.1:0-3577 GCA_031423975.1 Cytophagales bacterium
CTTGCGGTGTTGGTATTATTAACCCTAACAGCACAAAGATTAATATTTTAGGTAATAAATCTTACAATATAAATATTATACAAGACTCATATAACAATGGAGGATTTTTATGTTACCCCTTAAATTTAGCATTTTCCGTTAATTTCAACATCCCAAAAGCTGCTGATATTCCTTATTCAGTACAAATTAGTCCCACTAACGATACTAATTTTGTTAATTTGGCAACGGCTCAAAAGGGAAATAGATTTTCAATGATTTTGCCCGATAAATACAAAGCAAGCGGTTACAGAATAAGGGTTGTTTCGGAAGATGCTTTAAAAATAAAATCAAATAATTTTATTGTACAGACAGGAACAGACTTAGCTGAAACCACAATAAGTCTTAACAGTTCATCAAAAATAACTGAATCCATTATTTATGGAGGAAATTCTGCCCTTATTTTTTTTCAAAATCTCAACGATAATACTGCCTATGTTTTAAAAGATAATTTCAATCGTTTTTACTCTGGAAATGCTTATAGCTATTCAAGTACATTGTCTGTAAGTCCTTTAAAAACAACCACATATACCATTAAAAGTGCTTCTTCAAACTGTGGATATAGCAATGCTTCTGGCAGTGTAAAAATTGTAGTGAAACCAACAATCAATGCTTCATTAAGAGTTTCAAGCAATACTTTTTGCCCTAATTCAGATGTTCCAGTTACCTTATCAAGTTTTGGCGATTTTGAAAAAGATAATGTCTTTAAAACATACATTTATAAATCCAGTGATACTACAATCATTAGAGAAGTAGCAACTACGAATGTTGTGGCAAACTACTCATTCAAAATTCCAAGCGATTTATCAAAAGGAGGCTATTGGCTAAGAATAAAATCAAGTAATCCTGTATCAAGCAAAGATTTTGGTTTTATTTCTATTGCAGGACTACCTGAAGTAACGCTCTCAGGCGGAAGTATCATAAATTCTGGTTCTAATGCCTATTTAACTTTGACACCAAAAGACGTTGTTTACGAAGATTTAGAATACGAATTAAGCGACAAAGCCACTGGAAAAGCAGGGAATAATTACAGTAATGGAAAATATCTTTTAACTGTAACGCCCAAAACCACCACAACATATACACTAACATCTATAAAAAACGTATGTGGCATTGGAAAATCATCGGGTAGTGCAAAAATTGAAGTAAATCCAGCTTCCGATAAACAAGTAAATTTTGATGCTCAAAACTTTTACTATTCTGCATTTTGCACAGGCTCGACAATTAGTGTTCCATTCACCACTAAGGGTACATTTACAACGGGTAATACTTTCACAGTTCAAATGTCTGATGCACAAGGCACAAACTTTAAAGACCTTAAAACAGAAGGAGCAAAAAGCCCATTGATAGCAACTATCCCTATTAATACTCCCATTGAAGGTAGTTATTTATTCAAAGTAATTTCATCAGATAAAGACGCTACTTCAACCACGAATTTATCTGGACTTTCAGCCGCAACGGGAGCAACGGCCCGTTTTGATACCGCCAGTTATTATTTCTCGGAAGGAAAATCCGTTAAAATCAACGTAAAACTCACAGGAACATCTCCTTATTATTTTAGTGTAGGAGCAGATGAAATTAGTGCTAAAACTTTCAGTAGCTCAAAACCGATTTACGAATTGGTTTTAAGCCCAACTACGCCCACAAAATTCAAATTGTTTGGCGTGTCAGATAGTTATTGCGGCAGAGGCTCAATAATAGAGCCTTCGGTTGTAAGTTTGGAATTAATCACAGCCAATGAAATACTGGATGAAATGCAAATAAAACTGTTCCCGAATCCAACGGCTGATGTAATTTATATCAATTCTAACGGTAAAAAAGCAGAACTTGAATTGGTGGATATTACAGGTATGAGTGTCCTACAAAAACAAATTAGAACTGAACAAGAAGAATTGAATATCAGTAGAATGAAAGCTGGAACGTATTTTTTAAAAATTTACAAAAATGATAAACAGGTGGTCTTTAAGGTGCTAAAATTATAATCAATATTCTTGAATAGAAAAAGCGTATCAAGTTTTAAACCTAAAACTGGTACGCTCTTTTATGGATTCAGAACCAGAGCGGTTCTCACTTTCTTGATTCATTCGATAAATTCTTGTATGTTTGTAAGAGACACTTTAATACCTCCTAATCAATAAAAATGGATATCCTCAACGAAACAATTGCTTGGCTGATGAAAAGACGCTTGCCCCGAATCCAGTCGTTTATGGAACGACCCATGGAAACACAGGAGCAAATGTTTTGGAATTTAATCCAATCTGCCAAACATACCGAATGGGGAAAACGTTTTGATTATCAGTCGATTAGCTCAATTAAAGATTTTCAAGAGCGTTTACCCATCTCCAATTACGAAAGCCTTTTTCCTTACATAGAACGCATGATGCGGGGCGAACAAAACGTCCTTTGGCACTCCGAAATTCAGTTTTTTTCTAAATCTTCTGGCACGACAAATGCCCGTTCTAAGTTTATTCCCGTCTCCAAAGAATCGCTTGATGAATGCCATTTTATGGGTGGAAAAGACATGATGACGCTCTTGGTTGAGAATAAACCCGATACCGAAGTTTTTGCTGGGAAAGGACTTTCAATCGGAGGAAGTTTGCAATCTAACCAGTTGAATTCGAGAAGTGTATTGGGCGATGTGTCGGCAGTGGTGATGAAAAATTTGCCGATTTGGGCTCAATTAATCCGCACACCATCGTTGGATGTGGCATTAATGGATGTTTGGGAGGAGAAAATCCAAAAAATGGCGGAAATTACCTCACAGGAAAACGTTACGAGTATCTTGGGCGTACCGACTTGGACGTTAGTGTTGATTGAGAAAGTTTTGGAGATTACTGGCAAAAATAATATCCTTGAAGTTTGGCCTAATTTTGAGTTTTTTATTCATGGAGCAGTGGCGTTTCAGCCTTACCGTGAGATGTTTCAAAAAAGTGTATTTCCCTCAAATGAAGTTAGTTATCTTGAAATTTATAATGCCTCCGAAGGTTTTTTTGGCGTGCAAGATAATTTCTCTCGCCCCGACGAAATGCTTTTGATGTTGGATTATGGCATTTTCTATGAGTTTATTCCGATGGAAGAAATTGAGAACGAAAACCCCAAAGTTTTGACCTTAGATGAAGTAGAATTACATAAAAATTACGCCGTAATGATTTCGACCAATGCAGGATTGTGGCGTTATAAGATTGGTGATACCGTAAAATTTACTTCAAAAACACCGTACAGAATCAAGATTTCGGGACGGACAAAACACTTCATCAATGCCTTTGGCGAAGAACTTATCATCGAAAATGCCGAACGTGCCATCACCCGTGCTTGTGAGGCTACGGGGGCAGTTTTGACTGATTATACCGCTGGACCAGTCTATATAAATGACCGCCAACAAGGTTGTCATGAATGGATAATAGAATTTTCGCAAGAGCCTGATAATCAAGAAGTTTTTAATAAAGTTTTGGATGAAACTCTCCGAGAAATTAATTCAGATTACGATGCCAAACGCTACAAAGACATGGTTTTGAAAGCACCCAAAATCAACGTTGTTCCT
>JANPGQ010000683.1:0-2167 GCA_031423975.1 Cytophagales bacterium
ATTCAACCCTCTAATTTCAGCAATTTCTTCTACCGAATTGCCCTCTTGGTACAATTTGAAGGTAAATTCGTATGTATTGATGCCCAATGAAGCACTATTTACGCCTGGTCCGGTTTTCAAAAATGAGGCAATTTCACGGATAAATATTTCACCATATTGTTGATATTTCATTTCGCCCACGCCCGAAACGTTCAGCATTTCTGCTTGCGTAAGTGGTTTTTTCTGAGACATATCTGAGATAGTTGCATCAGAAAAAATCACGAAAGGAGGCATATTTTTTTCATCTGCCAAACGTTTACGCAACTCTCGGAGACGTTCAAAAAGAGCATCACGAATAATTTCTTTCTTGGTTTTCTCCTTCGGAACTTCTGCCTCACGGATGGCTTGGCGTTCTTCAAAGGCTTTGTATCTTACCAATTGTACCTTTCTGCCTTCCTTCAAAATCGCCCATGAAGCATTGTTCAGTTTGTAGGCGTGTCCTTCGTCATAAGCAATATCCATCACGCCCGAATTGAGCATTTGTTGCAAATAATCTGCCCATTCATCGGCTTTCAATTCCTTGCCTACGCCAAAGGTTTTGAGTTCGTGATAACGATGGTCGATAAGGCGTTTATTATTTGAACCTCTCAGAATATCTACCAACATCCCCATCGCCACTTTCTCGCCCGTGCGTGCCACTCCCGAAAGGGCTTTTTGTGCCAATAATGTAGCATCAAACCGCATGGGAGGATTCTTGCAGACATCACAGTTGCCACAATCTTGGGTAACTTCTTCGTTAAAATAACTCAAAAGAATCCTTCTACGACATATTTCAGCTTCAGCATATTGCTTCATCCTGTCCAGCTTTGCATTCTGAACTTCCTTCATTTCTGCGGGCAATTCCGACCCTGCAATCATGTCTTTTCTGACCAATAAATCATTGTAGGAATAAAATAAAAGGGTGTCAGCCTTTACGCCATCCCGTCCCGAACGACCAATTTCTTGGTAAAAACTTTCCACATTAGAGGGCATCGAATAATGAATAACCCAACGCACATTAGATTTATCAATACCCATTCCAAAAGCAATCGTAGCCACAATTACCTGCACATCATCCCTCAAAAAAGCGTCTTGCACCTTTGCCCTTTCGTCAGGGGGTAATTTTGCGTGATAAAACTTGGCTTTAATCCCCGCTTTTTGCAAAGCCTCGGCAACCGTTTCGGTATTTTTACGACTCAAACAGTAAATAATTCCTGCTTGTCGGGGGCGTTCGGTAATAAAATTTTGAATAATTTTTATGCGATTTCTTCCTGGCAAAACAGACAGCGAAAGATTGGGTCTATCGAAAGAAGAAATGTACGTTTTGGCTTCGGGAATACCCAATTGCGTAAGAATATCCTTGCGAGTAACACGGTCGGCGGTGGCGGTTAATGCCACCATCGGCACGTTCGGAAAGGCTTGTTTCAGCACATGGAGATTGGCATATTCAGGACGAAAATCATGCCCCCAAGTAGAAACACAGTGTGATTCATCAATAGCAAACAGACTGATATTCAAAGATTTAATCCAATCTAAATAGCCTTGTGTAAATAATTTTTCGGGAGAGATATACAACAACTTCAACGAGCCATCATTGACCCGTCTTTCAATAGCTGACTGCTGCTGCCCAGTCAGTGAAGAATTAAGATATTCTGCTGCAATGCCGTTGGCTTTGAGGGCTTGCACTTGGTCGTGCATAAGGGCAATCAAGGGCGAAATGACCAGCGTAAGCCCCTGCATCATGAGGGCAGGAATCTGAAAACATACCGATTTACCACCGCCCGTAGGCATCAACACCATAGCATCTTGCCCGTAGAGAATCCAGTCAATAATATCGGCTTGAAGTGGTCTGAATTTATCGTATCCGTAATATTGTTTAAGGACTTGTTCTTTGGTGAGGGGCATTTTCAATTAACAATTAATAGTGAATAATTAATAGTTTTGGATTGTTGTGATTAGAAGATGTTTAAAATTTATAAATATCTGATAATTAATGAGTTGTGAAATAAACTGTAAGCTTTTTGCGAAATCCCGCTGTTTGAGCCGTAGGCGAGTTTCGGGATTTCTTGATTTTCTTTTGTTACTTTTCTTGTATCAAGACAAGAAAAGTAAGCATAAGCGAAAGGAAATTTTGTTATTCCGAAACAAA
>JANPGQ010000684.1:0-4333 GCA_031423975.1 Cytophagales bacterium
CATGGAATAATGCCGAAGTAACGGGAATTTTTGCCGAGAATTTCTTTTTGGATTATTTCCCCAATAGCCTCAGAAAAGAGGCGGAAGAAATCTTTACGAAGGCGGGTAAAATACAGAAAATCAGAGAGATGATACCTGAAAATAATCTTCGAGGAGCGTTTATTTTGGAAGGAGAGAGTACCAATATTGAAGTAAGTTTTACGCTTTCACCTGAGAAACCTGCTTTGATTCAGGAATATCATATTAAGAATGTTTTAAAATAAATCTGCCATTCTGTCATATTTTTTCGTAAATTTGCCCAATAATTTACGATTCTTACAAAATCATGAGAGACTTAGAAATACTTAGTGTTGAAGACAAAGAAGCCTTGGATGCCCCAAGAACTTCCGTAGAGGAGATAAATGCGAAAGGCAAAAAGAAACTATACATTGAAAGTTATGGTTGTCAGATGAATTTCTCTGATTCTGAGATAGTTACCTCAATTCTGCAAGAAGGTGGATATGCAACAACTGCCAATTTTGAAAACGCTGATGTTATCCTTTTGAACACTTGTGCCATTAGAGATAATGCCGAACAAAAGGTCAGAAATCGTTTGAACAATTTTGGTTATTTAAAGAAAAAACGCCCTGATTTAATCGTAGGCGTATTGGGTTGTATGGCTGAACGCTTGAAAACGCAATTATTGGAAGAAGAAAAATTGGTTGATATTGTGGCGGGTCCAGATTCGTACCGAGATTTACCCAATCTTTTACAAGAAGCCGAAAGCGGTCAAAAAGCCATCAATGTTTTTCTTTCAAGAGAAGAAACCTACGCAGAAATCACTCCCGTACGTTTGAACTCAAATGGGGTAACTGCCTTCGTTTCAATCATGCGTGGCTGTGATAATATGTGTTCGTTTTGCGTAGTGCCTTATACTCGTGGACGTGAACGCTCTCGTGATGTAGCTTCAATTCTGAATGAGTGCCAAGATTTATTGGAAAAAGGTTTCAAAGAAGTTACACTTTTAGGGCAAAATGTGGATTCTTATAAATGGGCTTCTGCTGAACTGGGAGCTGAGGTAGTAAATTTTGCCCAACTCCTTGAAAAAGTAGCTTTAATCAGTCCTGAGTTAAGAGTTCGTTTCTCCACTTCACATCCAAAAGATATTACTGACGAGGTGCTTTATACCATTAAAAAGTACGAAAATATCTGTAATTATATCCATTTGCCCGCTCAAAGTGGCAGTAGTAGAATTCTGAAATTAATGAACCGAACTTATGACAGAGCTTGGTACATAAATAGAATTGATAAAATCCGTGAAATTTTTGGCGATGAATGTGCTATTTCGCAAGATATGATTGCTGGATTTTGTACTGAAACCGAAGAAGACCATCAGGAAACTTTATCGTTAATTAAGTATGTCAAATACGATTATGGATATATGTTTTCCTATTCAGAACGCCCAGGAACGCCAGCCGCTAAGAAATATGAAGACGATATTCCAGCGGATTTAAAACAAAGACGTTTGGCTGAAATTATTGCTTTGCAACAAGAAATTTCGGAAGAAAGAAATAAGATGGTAATTGGTCAAGTGCAAAAAGTATTGGTAGAAGGTTTTTCTAAACGTTCTGATGATTTTTTGCAAGGGCGAAACGACCATAATAAAAAAGTGATTTTTGCCAAGGGGAATTATCAAAAAGGAGATTATGTAATGGTCAAAATAACCTCATGCTCTTCGGCAACGTTGAAGGGAGAGGCTTTAAGTCTTTAAATCTAAAAAAATGCAAAGATTTCAGATACAACAAACCGATTTACCCCATTACACATATCAAGACTATAAAACATGGGAAAATCAATGGGAACTTATTGGGGGTTTGCCTTTCTCCATGTTTCCATTGCCTTCAAAAAAACATCAAAGATTAAATAAAAAAATAATACAAATCCTTGATGCTGAATTGATAAGAAATGAATGTTATGATTGTGAGGCTTTTTTGCCAATTGATTGGAAGATTGACGATGATACAATTGTTCAACCTGACGTTTCGATAATATGCGAAGATTCTGAGGGTCAATATGTTACAAATACCCCTAAACTTGTTTTTGAAATTTTATCTCCTTCAACTCGAAAAAAAGATTTGACCGTGAAATTTAATCTATATCAACAGGTTGGAGTAAAATATTACTGTATCGTTGACCCAGAAATAAATAGCTCGAAAGTGTATCATTTAATTGAAGGTAATTATCAACAAGTGTTTGAATCTCAAAATGATACTTATATTTTCATAATAGATGATTGTGAAGTAGTTTTTGATTTTAGTAAGATTTGGAAGTAAAATTATGCAACAATCTGATTTACAAAATATAAAAGCCCGATTTGGAATTATTGGCAATTCGCCCAATCTGAATCATGCCATTGAAGTAGCGGCTCAAGTTGCCCCTACGGATATGACGGTGCTAATTACGGGTGAAAGTGGGTCTGGTAAGGAATCTTTTTCCAAAATTATCCATAATCTTTCCGCTCGAAAACACGGTCAATTCATTGCGGTAAACTGTGGGGCAATTCCCGAAGGAACGATTGATTCTGAATTGTTTGGTCATGAAAAAGGTGCTTTCACAGGGGCGATAGATGCCCGAAAAGGCTATTTTGAAGTAACTGACGGCGGTACGATTTTCTTAGATGAAATTGCAGAATTGCCTTTGGGAACGCAAGCACGCCTATTACGGGTATTGGAAAATGGTGAATTTATCAGAGTGGGTTCTTCCAAAGTTCAGAAAACCAATGTTCGGGTTGTGGTAGCAACAAACATCAATTTGATGACAGCCGTAGAGCGTGGAAAATTCAGAGAAGACCTGTATTACCGACTCAATACCGTCCCGATTTTTGTGCCACCTTTACGTGACCGAGGACTGGATATTGAGCTTTTATTTAGAAAATTCACTTCTGATTTTTCTGAAAAATATCGAATTAAATCCATTCAATTGACACCCGATGCACAACAAGTTTTATTGTCGCAACGTTTCCCTGGAAATATCCGTCAATTGAAAAATTTGGCAGAACAAATTTCGATTTTAGAAGTAGAGGATAGAACAATTGATGCGAATAAATTGACTCATTATTTACAAATGAATAATGGACAAAATATTGGTAATGGCTTGATTAGGAGGGATGTAGAAGCTAATAATGCCAATGATTTTTCGGAAAGGGAGATTTTGTATAAAGTGCTTTTTGATATGCGAAGAGACGTTACGGAATTGAAAAAAATGTTTTTGGAAGTATTGCAAAATGGAGATATTAACCCAGAAGTTTTGAAAGAAAATCAGGCAATTTTCCAAGATTTAGATAATGAAAAATCATTTCCGTATTCCCCAAGTGCTTATCCGACTGAAAATAATCCTTCGAGAATGTTGCCAAATGGTCACGGAAATCATCATCCAAATTCAGAATTAACAATTATTAACTTAAATGGTGAAAATCAGCAAGCTAAAAATGGTTTTATAGACGTTACTCATGAAGCCGAAGAGGTTTCTTTTTCTCTCTAAAAAAAAGAGAAAGATATGATTATCAAGGCTTTACAGAAAAATAAAAATAAACGAAAATATGCCGCACAAGACTTGGGAATCTCTGAAAGAACGCTTTACAGAAAAATTAAACAGTATGATATTGAGGAAGAGTAAATTAGAGAATAGAGCACAGGTTATAGATAATAGAGAAAATAAATTAAGATTGCTTTTTCACTATTCACTATTCACTATTCTCTTTACTCTACTTTCTGGTTGCTACTCCTTCCGAGGTACAAGTCTTGACCCAAATTTGAAGACTATCCAGATACAAAACTTTACTTTTCAAACCGCAGGAGGACCCGCCAATTTGAGTTTGACTTTTAATGAAAAATTGAAAGAATATTTTCAAAGAAACACCTCCTTAAAAACTACTACCACTAATCCTGATTTGATGTTTGAAGGAGCAATCACAGGATTTGAAGTAGAAGCAAAAGCCCCAACCTCTGATGACAAAGGTGGACTTAACCGCCTGACTATCAGGATACAAGTAAAATTTACGAATGCCAAAGATGAGAGCAAAAACTATGATCAAGAGTTTTCTTTTTATCAAGATTTTGCTCAAACACAAACTATTACAGCAGTACAAGCGGAACTAATCCCAAAGATTTTAGACCAAATTGTACTGGATATTTTTAACAAAACTGCGGGGGAATGGTAGGTTCAATGATTGAATGAGTTAATGATAGAATGATTCTGTTTCTCCAAATTCGTCAATAAATTTTCCCTTAAAATATTCTATAATTCACTCAATCTATCATTCACTCATTGAATAAAATGAACAAAGCCATCTTTT
>JANPGQ010000685.1:0-13496 GCA_031423975.1 Cytophagales bacterium
GATTTCAGTTTTTCCAATAGCAATTATTGAAATTTTAGCTGAATATTCGCCAAATTCTTCTATTAATTCACCATTTTCTAAACCGTAATTAGAAACTGACATATCTTCTATTTCTTCTGGACTTACGCCTAATTTTTCAGCGGCTTCGATAATATATTTTTGGATAAGGTCTTGGGTATTAGACTGTTTAATACGTATTTTCAAACGTGAAAGCTGAGAAACGCCATCCAATCCCGCTTGTGCGAGGACGTATATACAGGCATTGCCCACTGCGACAGCGGCAGGACCTTTTCCAGAAATTTTAGTGTAGCATACATCGGTAAGTTCAACGATTAAGTTCTTTACACCAGTATCAATTTTATTAAAATCCAAAGACCATAAAATCCCTTTTAGAATATTGGTGTTGGTTTCTTGAAAATAGACTGTGTAATATGGATTAATGACCTCTGGCTTTACTTTTTTGGCAAAATTTAACCAAGTAATAAACGATTCCTGACATTTTTCGTATCCAATTTTTGAGATTATTGGATTGATTGTAGCATAAAATTTATCGGTTGGTTTACCACCAGCCGTTTTTTTCAGAACAGTCAAAAGATTGTAATAATTGGTCTTCTGTTCAGGAGTGAGATAAGCAATAAAATTATTTATTTGCCCTCCAAAATTATCACTATCATCTGCAAGAGCAACATTAGCGTAATCAGTTATTGTTGATTTTATAATGGCATCAATAATACTTGCTTGTGTATTAAAATGATAAGAAGATTTTAAGGCATCATGTAATCTCACAAAAGAATGGTGTAGTGTTTCGGATATTTTTATTCCTTTAATTTCTTTACGTATTTTTTCAAGAACTTTTGCCACAGGATAATAAGAAATAAACCAATATGCTTTAATTCCCAATGACATAAAATTATTCAACACAATAATCCTATTTTCATCATCATTTATTTCAGAAAACTCTATTAAATTTTCTATAAGTTCGGAATAGTGGACTTTATTATATTTGCTATCATGGTTTTCGGTTCGAATTAACAAATAGGTAGTAACTAATATAAAATCAAAATAATGACTTCTATCCTCTTCCATAATCAATTGAAACGTTGCGGTCTTATTCAATGGAAGATAAGATTTATTATTTTTATTATCCCAGAGAGCCTCATCAAATGCTTTTTCAATAAGTATCTGATAATTTTCTTTGTTGAAATTTGGAAGACGATTTAATTCTAAATCAATAGTTTCTTGAAGCATTATTATTATGCGTTTTTGATTGTTATGTAAACTGTAACTCACCCACCCACCAAAGCCGTCAATTTTACAAAACTCACTGTTGTAGAGGCACTTACCAATACTTCTTCATCCAAATCTTCCGCTTGTCGGTTATCAATCAAGATAAAATATCCGTTTTTTTGAAAAGCATCTAAGGCAATATAGAGTTGTTTTTCGGGGTCAATTTTTCTTTTTTCTTTGAGTTTAAAACCGTTCAAAACTTTCTCTGCGTAAGAAGGTTGAACCAAGCCATTAAAAACTTCTGGAAGACGATTATTATATTCTTCTACTTCGTGATATACACGTGCCTCAATGAGGTCTTTTACGGTGATGTTTTCGTGTTCAACTTTCATTGAAAACTGATTGAGGATTGTCCCAATCGCACTTTCATCGTTGATGGTGAGGGTTGTCATATTCTTCCAAAATTAAAATGTGTACAGATAAATTATAAAGATAGCACTTTCTCCAAATCCTTCCCCTTAACCGTCAATAATCCAGATTTAGGCAATCGTGGAGTCATCAATTTCCAATTGGGTTCTTTGGCATAAATAGCTTTCAACATGAGAGATGCTTTTTCAATATCACCATTATTTGCCAGAGTAATTGCCGTCCAATATTGCATTTCTAAGTTATTTGGAAACATTTTCATAGCGGCTTCGTATTCTTGCATTGCCAATTTCATGTCATTTACTTCCGTCGCCAAATCGCCATTATTCATGTGTTCGTAGGCACGATGAGTCTTTAACAATCGCTCCATTTCAACTAATGGTGCTTTATTATCGTCCACTCGTAAATCTACCTTGTGGTTATCGTCCCAAGGTTTGCCAGTTGATTTACCATTAACTACTAAAATTGCCGCCGATTGCTTTCCACGAATATCTCCGCCTACCCATTGGGCAGATTTCAGGGCTTCTAAAATCCGTTCTGCCAGCGGAAGTTTTGCATTGGCTTCAAAGGCTTTTTTCATGGCGGCGGGTACTTTATCGTTCAGCATCATGTTGGATTGAACAGCGAAATTTTTGCCTTTCAATTGTCCCGCAAAATCAACGCAATTTTTGCCCGTAAAATTGGCAACATTTCCTTTGGCATCCACAATTCCAACTTGACGAACTTCTCTACCTTTATCATCTGAAAGTAAAATATCAAGGGCTTGTTGAGCCGTTTTGCCTTGTTTCATTAAAGCTAAACCTCTGATTCCGAAGGATTTATTAGTAAAAGACTGAGTAGCAACTGCTCCAACGCCAGCCTCCGCCCACGAAACCGAAGTGCCAACACTAAACCAATGACTTTGAACACCAACGGCAATTTCACCCGTTTTTTCATCACGTGCCACAATCGAAAAAGTATGAGCAAAGCCCTTATCTTTTTTGAAAAATTGGGCGTTTGATTGATGGATAATTAAGAATAAGAATGGAAGGAGATATTTTTTCATGAAACTTATAAATGGGTTGATGATGAAATTCTGTTTTTCTCCTTAAATATCGTAAAAAAACGCCAATTTTGCAGTATGAATAATCAAAATCAATCATTAAAAATTTGGGCGGGACTCATTACACTTTATTTAGTTTGGGGTTCTACTTACCTCGGTATTAGGTTTGTGGTGGAAAGTGTACCGTCCATGATGGCTTCTGGCTTTCGGAATTTCCTTGCGGGTTTTATACTTTTGGTGTTTTCAATTTTGACTAAAAAATTCCAAAAACCAAGTCGTAAAATGATGATTGCAACTGCCTTGGCAGGTTTTTTCATGCTTACATTAGGCAACGGGTTCTTTACCATCGCCGCCAAATGGATTCCTTCCAGTTATTCAGCTTTATTTTCGGCTTTGGGTCCTGTGATGTTAGTTATTTTATTCTGGATTTTTGAAAAAGATAAGCCGCAGAAAAAAGTAGTAATTGGGGCAATTTTAGGAATTATTGGAGTCTGTATTTTGATGAGTTTGAAGTCATTAGCTCTCAAAGGCTACGAACAATATTATAGCATTGGCATTGTCTTATTATTCTTTGCCGTTTTGGGTTGGAATATTGGCGTAGTCATTATCAAAAAAGCGAATATTAACCAATATCATGCTTCACAATTAGCTGGTACACAGATGCTTATCGGGGGATTCCTTTCATTGATTATCAGCTTTTCCATTGGCGATTTTCACAATTTTCATGTAGAAAACATATCAACCAAAGCCTTGTGGGCATTTGCTTATATTTTATCTTTTGGCTCTATTGTGGGCTTTTTGGTATTTAGCTGGCTTTCAAAAGTTACATCACCTACGTTGGTGGCTACCTACACGTATGTAAATCCGCTGGTAGCCATGTTTTTGGGATGGCTTTTGGCAGATGAAAAATTGCACCCACTCATGATTTTGTCGGGAGCAATTATTGTTACAGCCGTGATTTTGATTACTTCGGTAAGTAGCACAAAGAATTTACCGTCCGACTTTATGGAGTAAGTTTAAAAATTCATTGGTAAACTAAAAATTCCATTCGTCTGTTCTTTCACTACAACAAACGTTAAATTTTTATGACACCAAATCTTTTCTCTCCTCTCACTTTAAGAGAAATCACCCTCAAAAACAGAATTGTCGTTTCGCCGATGTGCCAATATTCTGCCATGGATGGATTTGCCAATGACTGGCATTTTGTCCATTTAGGAAGCCGTGCGGTGGGTGGAGCAGCCTTAATTTTTAGTGAAGCCGTTGCCGTTTCTCCCGAAGGACGAATTTCTCCCGCCGATTTAGGTATTTGGTCGGATGAACATATCGCTCCATTGAAAAGAATCACAGATTTTATTCATCGAAATAATGCTATTGCTGGTGTTCAGTTAGCCCATGCAGGTTACAAAGCAAGTACGCAAGAGCCGTGGAATGGCAGAAATTACGTAGTTCCAGAAAATGGTGGTTGGGAAGTATTTTCACCGAGTCCCGTTGTTTTGGCAGATGGAAAAACGTATTCTACTGAACTTAGTTTGGAAGGCATAGAAAAAGTCATTCTTGATTTTCAAAATGCGGTAAAACGAGCATTGAAAGCAGGTTTTAAAGTCATTGAAATTCATGCGGCACATGGCTATTTATTGAATGAGTTTTTGTCTCCCTTGGCTAATAAACGCACTGATGAATACGGCGGAAGTTTTGAAAACAGAATCAAATTATTGTTAAAGGTTGTGGATGATGCCCGAGCCATTATTCCCGAAAATCTGCCCCTTTTTGTAAGAATCTCAGCTACTGATTGGGATGAAAACGGGTGGAAGCTTGAAGATTCTGTTAAGTTAGCTAATATCTTGAAATACAGAGGTGTTGATGTAATTGATTGTTCTTCAGGTGGATTCGTTGCTCCAGAGAAAATCCCTGTAAAATTGAATTATCAAGTACCTTTTGCCGAAGAAATCAAGAAACAAACGGGTATAAAAACGGGTGCGGTTGGTTTAATCATTTCGCCCGAACAAGCCGATGAAATCATTACATCAGAAAAGGCTGATTTAGTATTTTTAGCCAGAGAAATGCTTCGTGACCCATATTTTCCTATGCGTGCAGCTTATGAATTGGGTTATGATACCCAATGGGCAAAGCAATATGAACGAGCAAAACGAGTGAAAAAGTAAGAGTATTCTGAGGAAAATAAACTTGATTTAAACCAAATTTTTCTTGCGGTCAAATAAGTTTTTTGACCGCTTTTTTATAATTTTAAAATTCGGGATGAATCATGTTTATTAGTCTTCAAAAAGTATTTTCTATTTTCCCAACCAACCCATCGAATCCATCCAATTTTTCACATTATTCATCCATTTATCTTTGGTAGTTTTATTATTCATGCCAAAACCGTGTCCGCCTTTTGGATAAATGATTAAACTGGCAGAAACTCCATTTTTTTGACAGGCTTCGTAATACGTTAAAGAATTTTTTACAGGCACAGCATTATCATCACCCGCATGAACCAAGAAAACTGGCGGAGTATCTTTTGTTATTTGAGTTTCATTTGAATATAATTCTACTAATTCGGGCGATGGCGTTTTTCCAATCAATTTTTCTTTTGAACCTTGATGTCCAAACTCTTTCATAGAAATTACGGGATAAACCAAGATTGAAAAATCTGGGCGAACGTTAGTATTATCGGCATTTTCGCCCACGGGTTTTGCAAAATGCGTGGAAGCAGTTGCCGCCAAATGTCCGCCCGCCGAAAAGCCCATTATTCCTATTCTATTAGGATTTATACCGTATTTGATAGCATCATTTCTGACCATTCTAAGTGCTTGTTGTGCATCTTGAAGCGGTGCAATCGTTCTATCAATTTGTGCTTTATCATCTGGAAGACGATATTTCAACACAAAAGCGGTTACTCCCATTTTATTAAATTCCTTTGCCACATCAGAACCTTCGTGCGAAGCCGCCAAAATCCAATATCCTCCTCCTGGACAAATAATTACCGACGTTCCATTAGCGGTTCCTTTGTCGGCTGGATAAACGGTAAGGGTTGGAACGCTTACTTCCGAAATCCGTAAAATTCCGTTTTTATCCGTTTCAGATTTTTGCGTATTGGGAACTGGTTTTGAATTGGGAACGCCATTAGGATAAAGGGGCATTTCTTGTTGTGCTTGTGCGTAAGACATTGAAAGAGCGAATAAACTGATAATTAGGATTTTTTTCATGGATAAAAGATTGTTTTATTTCTTAAAGATAAACAAAAAAGAGATAGCCAAATGAATGGCTACCTCTTTTAAGACGAAATAACGATAAATAATTAAGTACTTGAACAAAATTAGTTTATACTAATTTTATGAATAATCATTTGACATGCAAGCCAACAGCCAATTGCTGAGAGCTACTTATTCCTTCACAAAACGAACATCTAAAATCTCAACTCTTCTTTCTTTTGAAGGTCCTAAATCATAGATAGACAATTTTGTATTTTTCTCATCATCACTTAAACCAGAGGCGGAAGAATCTTCTCCGTTGGCTTGTTGGGTAATCGTTACTTTACCTTCATCCATATATTTCTTCAAAATACCACCTTCGTATGTTGAAAAGTAATTTTCAATACTACTGATACGTCTTTTGGTTAAGTTGATATTATAATCGTTTTGGGCTAATGGACTGGCAAAACCTTTTACGGTAATATTTGCTTTATCTCCTGCCTTCAACGCCTCCGCAATTTTACCAGCAATCACTTTCAAATCTTCATAACCTTTCTTAACTTTATTATCAAAGAACCCTTCAATCGCCGTTTTAGCTTCTGGCGTATCTTGTTCTTTCGAGAATTTATTTTTCAGGGTCATATATTTTTCAAAAGCCTGCGTATAAGTCAAATTAGTTTCAACGGCTTTACTATTTTTGTTTGGTTGGTCGTTCTCAAAATAAAGCACTACGGGAGTAAATCCATCCATTTGAATTCCAGCAGGAGCTGCTACGGCTGTTGCGGCACCCGATGGAGTTTCCACTTTCACGGTATCAACCATTGCAGGGGTTTCTACGGCTACAGCTGGGGTTTCAGATTTACAACCTTTCAGTAACCACCACAATAAAGCACCTACTAAAAGTATTCCCAATAAAGGCAATAACCATTTTGGCAAACCACCTGCTGCGGCGGCAATTTCTGGTTCAGCCATTGCCAAAGGTGCTACTGGCGGAATGTCAACCACTGGCGACACCGCTTCAACCAACGGATTAGCTCCTGCCGCTGCTGCTAAACCTCCTAAGCCTAAAGCACCAGCACCAATTAGCGGTAAAAATCCCAAAAGCCCGATTTTCTCTTTTGAAGGACAACTACGGGCAATTTCTTGATGATTTCCTGCCTTTAAGATTACATAATGAACGCCATCTTCTTCAATCTCAGCATATCGGTCTTTATTATCACGGTTTTTTAGAACTGATGCTACTCCGTTGTCTCTTGCACCTACAGTTGGGTAGCCTTCACTTCGCATAGAAACATTGCCATCTCCATCAAGTATTGAGAAATAAAACTGCCCATCGGTATCACTCTTGAAAGTACGAATACCTTCAGCTGGTGAATCTGTATGACCTGCATACGCTTCGCAAGGCAAATAATCATCCACTAATTTATCAGCATCAGTTTCTGCTACAGCAGTAACAACTGGTGAATCGTCAAAAGATAATGCTGCCATTGAACCTGCTGCCATGAACTGAAATAAACCATACATTCCGTCGGCACTGTCGTAAGGGCAACTTCTGGCAATTTCTTGATGATTACCAGCTTTCAAGATTACATAGTGCTTACCATCTTCTTCAATGGTGCTATAACGTTCTTTTAATATACTATTTTTTTGAACCGAAGCTAATCCATTGTCTCGGGCGGCAGTTGTTGGGTAGCCTTCACTTCTGAAAACTACTTTGCCCGTTTTACTAAGCATGGTAAAATAATGTTCAGAGTTTTCCAAATTTCGGAAAACTCTGAAATTCTCGGCTGGCGATTCCGTGTGTCCAGCGTAAGATTCGCATGGTAAATATTCGTCAATTTGCATATTTGTGGGATTTGTTATTGGTTTAACCTCGGGTACATCAATTGCCACTGCCGTCACTGGAGCGGGCATATCAATAGTGAATGATTCAGTATTTTCTGCAACAACTTCTTTGGTATCGTAAACGACACCGTATTTATCTGAATATGACCGTGTGTTAGCCAATAACCAATTCATGGCAGCGTCACGCTCTGCTTCTGAACTAAATGCTGGACTTTTTGCAATTTCCTGACGGTTTCCCGCCCTTAATATAAATGAATATTTTCCATCTTTTTCAATCTTCTCATATCGAGTTGCTTCAATACCATTTTTGATGGTTGTTTTGATACCATTATCTCTGGCAACACTCGTCCCATAGCCCTGCGAATACAATACTGGTGTACCCGAAGCATCTTTCAACAGAAAATAATGTTGTTTATCTGCTCCTTTTACAGCATCAAACCCTGCTCCTTCTGAAGATGATAAAATATTAAAATCATACTGATTTACATTCTTTCGTTTAACAGGTTCTGGATAAGCCGAGGCATACGTAGGTGCGTTGGCTTGGACAAAAGCCAATGAAGATTCTGCCTCCGTCCGAGTAGCAAAACTTCTACTACGAGCTATTTCAAGGTTATTTCTTTCTTTTAAAATAAAATAAAAGCTACCTCCATTTTCAATAATTTGATAACGTTGAGGTTTGCCCGAGGCTCCAATTACTTGGCGAATCCGTTTTTCACGCTTGGAATTAGCATCAAAACTGCGACTATACAAAAGGGCTTGTCCATCTCCATCATTAAAGTGAAAATAGGAAGCATTTTTATCCTTACGATTAAAGGATTCAAAACCAGTCGTATTTTTGGGTGATGCATAATTAAAATCGTATAATGAAGCAAAATCAATTTCGCCCAAAGCTGGCAAAACTACTTGTTCACGGGTAGTAGTGGTGGTTGAGGTTGAAAAAGTTTTTACTTCAACTGAATAATTAGGTTCGTCTGAAGTATCCTCGCTCAGGTTATCAGCCGCTTCATTGGCATCTTGAGGCGAAGTAAAATTTGGACTAAAAGCAACCGTTTGCCCTCCCGAAATAACATTGAAGCGTGAAAGACCGCCTTCGGTTGCCGTTTGATAATTTGCTCTTGATGGTAAATCCTGAGTGAGTCCTCTGATTGCGGCAATACAAGTATCACGGTCGTTGAAATTGATACTCGACAGGACGAGGTTAGAATCGTTGTCGGAGAGAGTAAACGAGAACGTGCAGTCCTCTTGCTGAATAACTAAGAATTTCATTTTTGTTTTTTGGAAGGGAATATGAGACGAATTTTATAAACAGCTTTAAATTATTGTCCAAAATAATGATAAGGTTCTCATTTTCAAAGGATTGTTAATAAAAATTGCAGAATTTGACGATTTTATGAGGATTATTTAACAAATGGTGGGATTTCAAAGGTGATTGGATATTCGTTACTGGATATTAGTGGATAACATTCAATACTTCGTCAGTTTCGTATAAAACCAAAAATTGGTTATTAGTTTTGGAAAATATCCATTTACTAATAACCAATTTCAAGTAATCAGAATCTAATTTTACGCTAAATCACCCTTCTTCAAGGCATTAGCGGCAAAGTCTGCAGCACGTGCTGTCAATGCCATATACGTTAATGATGGATTCACACAAGAAGCCGAAGCCATTGCTGCTCCATCAGTAACAAATACATTTGATGCTCCCCAAACCTGATTGTTTTTATTCAAACAAGAGTTCTTCGCATCTGTACCCATCCGAGCCGTTCCCATTTCGTGAATACCAATTCCTAAATGTTTGGTTTCATCATCATACGTGCTAATGTTTTTCAAACCTGCTTTTTCTAGCATTTCAGCAGCATCGTTTTTCATGTCAATACGCATTTTCTTTTCATTGGCACCGTATTCAGCATCAAATGTCAAAAGTGGCATTCCCCATTTATCTTTTTGAGTTCCATCCAAATACATACGATTTTCTGGATTTGGTAAAACTTCGCCAAAGCCCATAATTCCAAAATTCCACTTGCCTGGGTAGCTCAAAGAATCTTTGAAATCTGCTCCAATTCCCTCTTGGGAAGCTCCACGACTCCATTCTTCACGAGAAGCACTGCCCTGATACCCAAAACCACGAGTATAATCACGCTTATCGTCTCCCCAGTTGCGGTAACGTGCAATATAAATACCATTGGCACGGCGACCGTAATAATATTCATCATCCATACCATCAAACTCGGCTCTTGCTCCTACTCCTAAATGATGATCCATAATATTACGTCCCAATTGGTCAGATTCATTACCCAAACCGTTTGGATGACGATCAGATTTTGAGTTCAACATAATGCCAGTACTTGCAAACGCAGAAGCATTCAAGAAAATAACTTTGGCATAATACTCAATAGATTGCAATGTATTTTGGTCAATGATTCTTACGCCAATTGCTTTGCCCAATTTATCGTCATAGATTACTTCTTGAACGATGGCATCTGGGCGAAGGGTTAAATTACCCGTTTTTACCGCTGCTGGCAAGGTTGAAGATTGTGTTGAGAAATATCCGCCGTAAGGACAGCCCATCATACAACGATTACGATATTGACACTGTGAACGCCCTTGATCGTATGCAATTTTAGATTCACCTGTGATGTGTGCGGTACGTCCCATGATGAAATGACGTTTTGGAAATTCTTTTTCGATTCTTATCTTCAAATCTTTTTCCAAGGCATTCATATTCATGGCTGGCAGATAGTGGTCTCCGTGAGGCAATACATCAATATTGTCTTTGTTACCACTGATTCCCGCAAATTTTTCTACGTGGTCATACCAGGGAGCTATATCTTTGTATCTGATAGGCCAATCCGTACCAACGCCTTCTTTCAAGTTGGCCTCGAAATCACGCTCATTCCAACGGTATGATTGACGACCCCATACAAGCGAACGACCGCCTACATGATAGCCACGAATCCAGTCAATTGGTTTTTTTTCAATGATTGGATTATCTTTATCATTTTCGAACATATCTCTCCACGGTTCATTTACGGTATATCCCGTTCTCATTCCGATGAAATGTTCTTCGGCAGATTTATTATCAACTCGTCCACGATGAGGAAAATCCCAAGGGTTTTTCGTAGCGTTTGGATAATCAACAACGTGTTTAATATCACGCCCACGCTCGAGCATGATAACTTTCATACCTTTTTCACACAATTCTTTGGCAGCCCAGCCGCCTGATATTCCTGAGCCAACAACTATGGCATCGTAAGTATTTGCTTTTTGTCCTGTTCCTGTAATTTCCATTTTTTGTTTTAATTTGAAGCAGTTACAGAATTAGAAAGTTTTTTTAACTGAAACTAAATCTGATAACTTTTAATATTTTTGAATTGAAAGAATTGAAGACAGTTAAGATTAAAGTTTGTAATTCCATGGAACCAAAACTATTAAACTTTCTAACTATTTAACTCTTAAACTAAACCTAAGACATCGCCCAAACTTTTTGTCCTTTGGCTAATTTGATGCCTTCGTATTTACCTGGTACTTCAAGATATTCTGCTGCTTTAGTGGCTCCTGGTTCAGAAGTAAAATAGCCTAAAACGGTCAAATCTTTCATCGTTTTCCAGAATTCAGATTTCTCTTTGGCAGTATCTTCTGCTTTCAAAAGTTCTGTTTTCTTTTCAGTAGAAGCCTTCATGAAGTTACCGTCTGCTCCTTCGTTAAGTTTATCCAAACCTGCAAAAAATGCCTTCTGTTGGTCATCTTTGTAACATTCTTTCAACATAAATTCGATAAATTGTGGCACTTTGGCTTCTTTTGCTCCTGGCGTAGAAGTTTTGGGTAATATCATTTCCGCAATCTCAGCAATCATTTCACTATGTGCTGGAACGATGGCGAAATCTTTTCCAACCTTAGAACCGCCACCAGTTTTGCAGCTCTCTAAGATTGTTGCTAATGTGCCAACGGATAATATTCCTCCCATTAATAAAGCACTTTTGGCAATGGCATCTCTTCTGTTCATAAAAAATTAAAATTTAGTTATTTCAAAGCAAAATTACACTTATAATATAAAAAATTGAATTATTGTTTGACAAATAGTTGATTTTATTTAACCGTTAACGAAATGATCTTCGTAAAATTTGGTCTTATCACTTTTCTGTGCCTTTTTGCGAAAAATTTAACAAAATAACATACATGAAAACTAAAATATTGGCTTTGCTTTGTGTACTACTATCTTTTGCGACATACGCCCAAAAAAAGAAGACGACCAAGAAGACTCCCACCACCAAAACTGTTGTTGTGGATTCTACTGAATTATTAAATCGAAATCAATTAACTGCGGGCGTTCCACAAGTTCAAGATATAATTGAAGCCACACTGACTGGAAAAGATAAAACGGCAAGCCAAAATAATGAAAAACGTTTTTATGATTCCTATAAAATTTTCCTACATCAAGGTGAAGAATTGACCCTTGAACATTCATCGGATAATTTTAGAGTAATGATGGCTTTAAAGACTCCCAACAAAGATAAACAAGAGTTTAGTTATGATTCAAAACCGTATTCAGGGTTTAGTACCAACAAATTTTTTATGGTTGCCCCTGCCACAGGGACTTATACTTTATTAGCGACTTCAATGGATGCGGGACAGGTTGGAAAATATAAAATACAAAAGACAATAGCCGCTCCAAATGCTGTAGAAGCACAAGTTGACCCAAATCTTGCTAAACAATTCAAAATGTTAACTACCCTTAGAGTTGATAATTTTAAAGGAATAACGGGTGAAAAAATCAAGAAAGATAAGAAAGACAAATCTGTTGGTCAAGAGAAATTCAAGTCGTCTTTTGAGTTAGTTTCAGGAAGAGGGTCAATGATTATTCAAGAAAACGGTGGTACGGCTTCAAATTATAAATCAGTATTATTTGAATCGGAAAGTGAAGATGAAGCAAAGGCTTTTTTCGAGAAAATTAAAAAACAATTGCAAGTATTGGCTCGCAGTTGGGCAGAACAAACCAATACCGATAATAATTACAGTACTTCTACTGACAAAGACATTATTACCTTGAGTATCTCAAACACTGAGGCAGTCAAGAAAAAGAAGGCGGTTTATTCGGTAAATTTTGTGTATAATTAGGGATTGAGAAAAAATGGTTTAGGTAAAATATCAAGGTAGATGGTTTCGTTATCAAATCAAACCATCTACTTATGAAAAAGACTACAATTACACTGATTATTTTCTCTACATTTCTTCATTTCAATATTCTTGCTCAAGAATTTAGACCTAAATACGGTTTAGATTTGCAATTTGCTGCTAATTCTCCTGCCTTGGGTTTGCAACTCCATCGTAATTTTTATCTAAATCATAATTCTCACATAACTTTTGGAACTGGAATCGGTGTTGGGTCAACTCGATATTTCATAACTCTTACGAATGATTTAACCTATTCGGTTGGAGATGGGCGTAATTTTTTGGAAGTAGGATTAATAGGATTATGGACATCTGAAAAGTTCTATTATCAAGAAAAAACCTTTTACAAATCCAACATTGGAAATGGCGATTACTTAATATTTCCCCTCATTGGGTATAAATATGTTAGCCCCAATTTTTCAGTTGTAAGAGTTCATTTTACGCCCCTCATTACCGACCAAACACTTTATGCTTGGGGAGGAATATCCATTGGGATTAATTTCCGAAGCATTTATCAAGAAAAAACCAATATAGGTACAGTTCGTTTTGCCACGAAATAAGAAAACCTCCACGGTAAGGCGGAGGTTTCCCAATAA
>JANPGQ010000686.1:0-15750 GCA_031423975.1 Cytophagales bacterium
ACCTCGGCTGCTGATTTTAATTCTGTAAATCCTCCCTCTGCAATATCCATACGCATAGGAGCTACTAAATGTTCTGGGTACATATTTTTTTCTAATTTTGAATGAGTGATTGTTACATAAATCCAAGTTCTAATTTTGCCACTTCTGACATCATGTCTTGTGAATAAGGTGGGTCGAAAGTCAATTCGATACTTACATCCGAAATACCTTCAATTTCTTTAATTTTACCTTCAATTTCCGCAGGAATTGCTTCTGCCGATGGACAAGAAGGTGAAGTCAAAGTCATTAAAACATAGACATTATTTACTGGAAATATTTTTATATCGTAAATCAAGCCTAATTCATAGACATTCACAGGAATCTCAGGGTCATAAACTTCTTTGATAGCCTTGATTACTTCTTCTTTTAATTCTAATTCTGACATTTTCTTAATTTTTCAATGAATAAGCAATCGCATAATTCTTCATTTGTTTCACCATCGAAGCCAAACCATTTGAACGAGTTTGGGCAAGATGTTGGCTCATCCCGATTTTTTCCATGAAATACAAATCAGCCTTTGCAATCTCTTGTGGCGTATGTCCCGACAAAACTCTGATGAGCATATTGACTAAACCTTTCACTATAATTGCCTCAGAATCAGCATCAAACACCAGTCTTTCATCTTCTTTACGGGCGTTCAACCAAACTCTACTTTGGCAACCTTTGATGATATTATCTTCGGTTTTTTGCTCTTCGGGAAGACCTTTTAGTTTCTTCCCTAAATCTATGATATATTCGTATTTGTCTGCCCAATCGTCAAACAACTCAAATTCTTCTATTATTTCGTCTTGTGATTCGTTAATTGTCATCTTGAATTTTTACAAAAGCATTTTCTTAACTTTATGCAATCCCGCCACTAATCTATCAATCTCTTCCACCGTATTATAAACAGCAAAAGATGCTCTGGACGTTCCCAAAATGTTGAATCTTTGCATTAAAGGTTGTGTACAATGATGCCCAGTTCTCACGGCAACTCCTTGGTTATCAAGCAATACGCCGATATCTTGATGATGAATTCCATCCATTATAAAACTTACCACAGATATTTTTTCTTTCGCCTGTCCAATGATTCTTAATCCTTCGATTTCAGATAATTGCTCAGTTGCGTATTGCAAAAGCATATCTTCGTGAGCCGCAATATTTTCTTTTCCATGAAAAGCAATGAATTCTAAAGCGGTTTTTAAAGCTACGACATCGGCAATATTCGGTGTACCCGCTTCAAATTTATATGGCAATTCGTTGTAAGTTGTTTTCTCGAAAGTTACGTCTTTTATCATTTCGCCGCCACCCATGTACGGGGGCATGGCGTTTAGGATTTCTTTCTTTCCGTACAGTACTCCAATTCCCGTTGGTCCATATAATTTATGAGCCGAGAATACATAAAAATCAGCGTCAAGTGCCTGAACATCAACGTTTAAGTGAGATGTTGCCTGAGCTCCATCAATTAAAACTTTTGCTCCGACACTGTGGGCTAAGTCAATGATTTGCTTCACAGGATTGATTGTTCCCAATGAATTTGAAACATGATTTACCGAAACCAATTTCACTTTTTCAGAAAGCATATTTTGGTACGCTTCTATATCCAATTCGCCCAAATCAGTTACGGGAATCACTTTCAATTTAATACCTTTCTCTTCACAAAGCATTTGCCACGGCACAATATTGGAGTGATGTTCCATACCCGAAATGATAATTTCATCACCTTCTTTGATAAATTTTCTTCCGAAAGTGCTGGCTACTAAGTTGATACCTTGCGTAGTTCCCGAAGTAAAAATAATTTCTTCGATGGAAGAAGCCCCTAAAAAATCACGGATTGCTTCACGAGAAGCCTCAAAATCACGAGTGGCACGTTCTGCCAAAGTATGAATTCCTCGGTGAATATTGGCGTTGTCAAAATTGTAGTAATGACTAATGGTCTCAATAACCGATATCGGTTTTTGAGTAGTTGCAGCGTTATCAAAATAAACCAACTTCCGTCCATTAATTTCTTGATTAAGAATCGGAAAATCGGCTCTGATTGCCTGTATGTCTAATATATCGGTGAGTGTTGTCATTATTGTAAAGTCAAAGCAAAATGATGACTGGTAATATTAAATTTCTTATTCAAATACAAACGATGAGCATCAAAACGCTGATGTCCAGAATCTAAATGAACACCATCAAGATTTTTTTCTTGGGCTAAATTAATAACAAAGTCAAGTAACTGATTGCCATAACCTTTGCCTCTTGCTTGGGGTAACGTGGAAAGGTCGTCGATATAAATAATATTGCCACAATAAAGCATAGTCAAATATCTAAAACCCAAAATAGCGGGAACTTCACCGTTTTCTTCTTCCATAAAAAGCAATTGATAGCCTTGCGTTTTCATGCTCTCAATTAATTCCAAATACTTTTCTACTGTCAGCATCGGACGTAATGCACTGATGGCATTCCAGCATTTTAGGAACTCTTCTTGGGTAATGGCGTATTTGATTTCCATTACTAAGAATTGAAAATTTTCTCCGTAATCAACTCTTCTAAATATGCCTTAATTGCTGGGATTTCAAATTTATCAATTACATCTTGGGCGAAGGCTACAGTCAATAATGCTTTGGCAGAATCCTTTGAAATTCCACGGGCTTGCATATAAAAAAGAGCATCTTCGTTCAATTGTCCAGTGGTTGTGCCGTGCGAACATTTTACGTCATCTGCCCAAATTTCTAATTGAGGTTTGGTATTCATCGAAGCATCTTCTGATAACAAAACGTTCTTACAAGACTGAAATGCGTTTGTCTTTTGAGCGTCTTGTCTTACAAAAATTTTACCATTGAAAACCCCAGTAGATTTATCTTTCAGAATCCCTTTGTATAATTCATTAGAATTTGAATTAGGCTTGGCATGGTCTACAACTGTATGATTATCAATGTGTTGTTTACCGTTTGGAATGTATAAACCAAACATATTGGCTTCCACAAACTCGCCGTCAATTTTGATATTTAAGTTGTTACGAACAAATCCTCCATTGGCGGTAACTGTATTGGCGGTAAAAACTGATTTGTCAGCTTGAATAACCGAAGTAGTTCCGATGTGATATGATTTATCCGACTCGTTCTGAATTTTATAATAATGTACGTTGGCTTCTTCGGCAACCACAAATTCGGTTACGGCGTTGGTGAAAGAAGCATTTTCTCCCAAAGAACGGAAAGCCTCGGCAATCTGAACCTCAGAACGTTTGCCAACTACTATCAAATTTCTTGGTTGAGAGGCTACATTCAAATTACGAGCATCATTGATAAATCTAAGAATAATTGGTTGCTCAACTACTTTATTATCAGGCACATGAACAAATACTCCATGCTGTGCAAAAGCAGTATTTAGTGCCGTAAAAGCATTAACCTGAGTATCTGAATATTTATTAAAATATTTTTCTACTAATTCAGGTTGCGTTTTAGCAGCTTCCGCAAAAGTCATAATCTGCAACTCCGTTTCGGGACTTACGATTGACGAAAGTTGAGCGTTATAAACTCCGTTAATAAAATATAAAATATTGCCTTCAAGGTTTGGAATAGGCATTAATTCTAAGTCTGCCGCCGTGAAATCAGTCTTGGCATTAAAGTCAAATGCTTGATTTACAAGGTTTTTAACGTTAGAATATTTCCATTCTTCGTGTCTTGTGGTAGGGAAACCCAATGCTTCAAAACGCTCTAATGCTTGCTGACGAACCTGATGTACAGCAGATTTTGCTTCGCCATTCATGCGTCCTTCGGCAGTTTTGAAATCTGCAATTAATTGGGCTTTTAAGTCTGTATTGTTCATGGTAAAATTCAGTGGAAATTATTGACCACTTTACAAAATTAATATACTTTAACAATGCCTGTTTTATGACATTAAACGTCTCCTTAATTCATCAATATTATATGTATATTGACGTTTAATATTTTTGCTTTCGATATAATTTCTTACAATAATATATCGGCGAATACGAATTCTAAGATATGATGTCATAATTTGGAAATCTAAACCGTTTCGCTCAATTCCTTCGCTTCAACCTCTTCTTTTATCCAATCATAGCCTCTTTCTTCTAATTCAAGGGCTAATTCTTTTGTGCCTGATTTTACGATGCGTCCTTTGTATAATACGTGAACAAAATCTGGAACAATAAAATCCAATAAACGTTGATAATGCGTGATTACAATGGTAGCATTATCAGGAGATTTTAATTTGTTAACTCCCTCAGCCACAATGCGTAAGGCGTCAATATCAAGTCCAGAATCGGTCTCGTCAAGAATAGCTAATTTGGGAGCTAAAACCGCCATTTGAAAGATTTCGTTACGTTTTTTCTCACCGCCCGAAAACCCTTCATTTAAAGAACGACTTAACAAAGATTGGTCAATATTGACAATCTTCATTTTTTCTTTGAACATCTTCAAAAATTGCACCGCATCCATTGGTTCTTCACCGTTAAATTTACGGATTTCATTTACGGCTGTTTTTAAGAAATTAGTGGTTGAAACACCAGGAATTTCTACGGGATATTGAAACGCTAAAAAAACACCTTTAGCGGCACGTTCTTCGGGGGCAAATTCCAATAAATCTTCTCCGTCAAACTCAACTGTTCCACCTGTTACTTCGTAAGTGTCTCTTCCTGCTAAAACAGAAGCCAAGGTACTTTTTCCAGCACCATTTGGTCCCATGATAGCGTGAATTTCGCCTGCTTTTACCTCTAAATTTAATCCTCTTAGAATTTCTTTATCGCCAATTTTAGCCTGTAAATTGCTGATTTTTAACATTATTTTGTATTATTTATTTATACTTTTATTTCTCTATTACAAAATTAAGTCCTGCCACATTCCTATCCAAGTGTTTGTTTAGAACAACTCTAAACAGTGGAAAAAAGTTTCAACGGATTTCGGATTTGGGAGTTTCGATTTCGGATTTGTTAATACATTTTTTTGTTATCTTCAATCCGCATTCCTCAATCGAAAAACCAAAATATACTTGACTTTATTAAAAAAAAATCAGTTATTGCGAAAATTTCATTTTTCATCCTAAAAATTTATGCAAAACTCCATTCAAGTATCCTCCGAAGTTGGTACATTACAAAGGCTTTTGATTCATAGTCCTGATAGTGGTTTGGGAAAAGTTGTCCCTTCAAAAGCCCAAGATTGGCTCTTTGAGGACATCATCCATTTGGATACCATGCGGAGAAAAGAATATGATTTTTATGTAAAAACTTTATTGTATTTCCTTGATTCAGAGAAGATTAAAGGCAAGTTGGCTCAAATAGATGCTGATGAAGAACGTAATTTTTTCAAGCCTGATAGTCCCGATTATTTTAATTCGGATAAAGTTATTGAACTGCAAAAACTCTTGGCAGAAATTCTTGATAATGACCTTACTAAGATGAAACTGGTGGCAGCCGCTTGTGCCATCGAAAAAGAATGGTATACCACCCACGATGAATTATTTAATTTGCCTTCGGTTGAATTAGCCAAAACTTTGATTTCAGGAACAACACCATCGGGAGAAATGCTTTTTCCACCCATTCCAAACTTTATTTTTACTCGTGATATTGGTATTACCATCAACAATCATATTTTACTGAATCGCCCCAAAAAACAGGCTCGTACTCGTGAGGCTTTGTTGGTCCAGTATATTTTTTATAATCATCCCATTTTTTCAGAAATTCGTCAGAACTTAATTGAAATTCCTGATAATGAAACGTTATTTTTACTGCCCGAAGAAGAAGCCGAAGAAGCACAATCAACTTTGGAAGGTGGCGACGTGATGATGGTGGCAAAAAATCATTTATTAATCGGAATTTCAGAAAGGACAACTATTTATGCTGCAAAACAAGTTATCAGAATCCTTTTTGATAAGCAAATTGTGGATAAAGTAACGTTGGTGAAAATACCTAAAAAGCGTGATTATATGCACATTGACACGGTTTTTACACAGGTGAAACGTAATATGTGGGTGCTGTTGGGAACGTTGGCAAAACCCCAAATAAATGCCGAAGACGAAGCCTTGATGAAAGCGGGTTTGTTACAATCTAAAAAATCGGAACAAGTACATATCGTGCAGTTTAGACGGGGGCAGGAACATGAACCCCGTGAGATTGAAAGTTTGGAAACTTTATTGACCGAAATATCAATATATGACCTTGATTGTCAGCCACTTGATGTGAAATTTATTTATTCTGGGAACAACGAATTTCCCTACGGAGCCAGAGAACAATGGACGGATTCATGTAACCTTTTGGCGGTAAAAGAAGGCGTTGTCATTGGTTATGACCGTAATGATAAAACCCTTGAAGCCTTCAAAAATGCAGGATTTGAAGCCATAAAAATGGAAGATTTATTACAAGATTTTGAATCAGGTAAACGCCACCCCGAAACAATACAAAATACCTTTATTATGTTGCCATCGGCAGAACTTTCACGTGCCAGAGGTGGTTCACACTGTATGTCAATGCCAATATTGCGTTCCAATTTTGAGTAAGGATTGCACACGGATTTAATGGATTTGACACGGATTTAATTTTGTTAATTACGTAAAAATACTTGCAAAACTAAAAATATTCATCCGTGTCTAATCCGTTAGATCCGTTTTCCATCATCATCATATCACAAAAAGCCATGCGTTCACAAACTACTTCCAACATACTCATGATTCGTCCAGTTAATTTTGGATTTAACCAAGAAACTGCGGAATCAAATGCCTTTCAAAATGCTGAATTTGGAAAGCAAAACGAAAATAATGCTCAATCAGAGGCTCTCAAAGAATTTGATGATATGGTCGAACAATTGCGTAAAGCCGATGTGAATATTATAGTGATAAATGATACTTCGTCACCCTATACACCCGACTCTATTTTTCCGAATAATTGGATTTCTTTTCACGGAAATGGCTCGGTGATAATGTATCCCATGCAAGCCGAAAACCGACGTTTGGAGCGTAGAGAGGATATTATTCAGAAAATTTCAGAAGATTTCTATATCAATCGCCGTATAGATTTATCTCATTTTGAAGATGAAAATAAATTCTTGGAAGGCACGGGTTCAATGGTACTTGACCGTAAGCATAAGATTGCCTACGCCTGTGTGTCGCCCCGCACGCATGAGGATGTTTTGCATGAATTTTCTTCACAGATGAATTATGAAATCATAAAATTTAATGCCGTTGACGGTGCTGGGAAAAAGATTTATCATACCAACGTGTTGATGTGCGTTGGAGATATGTTTGCCGTGATTTGTTTGGAAGCAATTCCAGATTTGGATGAACGTTTAATGGTGCGAAATTCATTGGAACAATCAGGTAAAAGGGTAGTTGAAATTACGCTTGAACAGATGAATCAATTTGCGGGAAATATGTTGGAAGTGAAAGGCAAACGTGGCGAAAAAATATTGGTTATGTCAAGTTCAGCATATCATTCGCTGACTGAACAACAAATAGATATTTTGGATGATTATTGTACGATTCACCATTTCAATCTTTCTATGATTGAAGGCAATGGCGGAGGCTCTGCCCGATGTATGATGGCGGAAGTACATTTGCCGATGAAATAATTTGTTAATGTTTTGTTAATGTCTCCGTCTCAGCGAAGCCCCAAAGTTAATTTATGGGATTAAACGTTAAAATGCTGTTTTGAAACCTTTGACCTACATATTAACCTAACAATAATCTCTAATTTATTGCCGTTTATGTTTCAATTATTAAAATCAAAGGACAATATCACTAAATGGTTTGAGGGATATTTTTTGGCAATAATGCTTTTTTTTAGTAATTTGGCAAGAATATTGAGCGTTTTATTATTGAAAAATAGACAATATTACCTCCAATAATTAATTGAATTTTCAAAAATTTCATTTGGTTAATGCTTTAAAAATGAGATTATTCACGACAAAAATTTTGTGAATGTGTCAATTAAATTTTTATCAAAAAGGCATCTTTTCAGAAATTTAATCACTAAAAAATGTTTTTCACAACACAACCCATGAAAAAAAGTTTTTTATTCTTCATGTTAGCGTCAGTGCTGACTAATTTCGTTGCTCATTCCCAAGTAGAATCTTTTCCAGATTTAATGGAAATGGGTGTTCGTCAAAGTAATTTAGGCAATTACGCACAAGCCCAAGCAGCCTTTACTAAAGCCCTTGCTCTCAAACCAGATGATGCCATTGCACACTATAATAGAGCCGTAACCAAAGCTAATTTAAAAGATAATCGTGGTGCTATCAATGATTTTGATAAGTCGCTCGAATTGAACCCAAGATATGCCGATGCGTTTTCGGGTCGTGGTCAAAGTAAGGCTCGTCAGGATGATTTTAAAGGAGCATTGCAAGACTATAACAGTTGTATTGCCCTTAATCCAACGGATGCTAATACGTATTATTTACGTGGGGTTACCAAAACGAAATTAGAGAATTATAGAGGTGCTCTATCTGATTTTAATAAATCTCTTGATATTACGCCAGATAATGCTCAGGGATATTCTGCCAGAGGTGTTACCAAACAAAAAATTGATGATTATCAAGGTAGTATTGCAGATTTTACCAAAGCTATTGAGATTAACGCAAAACGCCCTTCGCCTTGGTCGGGA
Source organism: Cytophagales bacterium (assembly GCA_031423975.1). Taxonomy (GTDB): domain Bacteria; phylum Bacteroidota; class Bacteroidia; order Cytophagales; family Spirosomataceae; genus Arcicella. Next base: position 8,618 of record JANPGQ010000686.1, read on the forward strand.
CGTGCTATGAGCAAAATGAAATTGGGAGATTTTAAAGCTGCCATTGCCGATTATAGCAAAGCCTTAGAGTTGATGCCAGAAGATGCTGAATCATTGTATTTTAGAGGATATTGCAAGAGCCAAATGGAAGATTATCAAGGTGCTTTGATTGATTTTGACCGTGCCTTGGGACAAGACCCTGAAAATGCTACGGCATATTACGGCAGAGGTTTTGCGAAAAGTAAATTGGGAAATACCAAACAAGCCATTGAGGATTTTAACAAGGCGGTTTCTATTGGAAATATTGAGAATACTAAGGTAGTTTTCACGGGTTCTATGACAAAAACTGTTTTGGATGAATTGAGAAATAACGTTCAAGAGCGTTTGAAAATGGCAGAAATGTCGCCAGAACGTTCTGAGGTTTATTATAATCGTGGGCTTTCAAAAGCTCGTTCGGGCGATAATAAAGCAGCGGTTGATGACTATAACAAAGCCATTGCTTTAAACCCAACGTATCATGAAGCGTATTTCACCAGGGGAATGATTAAATCTCAGATGGGTGATCAACGTGGAGCAATTCAAGATTGTACCAATGCTATCAAATTGAACGCTAAATACGCAGAGGCATATTATGTAAGAGGAATTATCCGCCACGCTTTGGGTGATACTGACGGTTGTAATGACCTTAGTAAATCGGGAGAATTGGGATATACTCCTGCTTATAGTGTGATTAAGGATTATTGTAATTAGGGATTGGTCACTGGTTATCAGTTATTAGTTACCCGAAATAAAAATGGGCTATTCTTTTTTGAGAGTAGCCCATTTTTGTAATCTTTTTGAAGCAACCAATAACTAGTAACAAATAACTAACCTACTCAAATCTCAAATGCTTCACAGATTCACCTGAACTGGCCAATTCTTCGAGGGCATCAATGCCTATTTGTAAATGCTTTTGAACGTAATTGACCGTTACTTTTTTGTCACTTTCTTCGGTTTTTACGCCATCGGGAGTCATAGGATTGTCTGATACCAAAAGCAATGCTCCGTGAGGGATTTTATTGGCGAAACCTACCGTAAAAATCGTTGCCGTTTCCATGTCAATTCCCATAGCTCTGATGTCTTGAAGGTATTGTTTAAACTCTTCGTCATGCTCCCATACACGGCGGTTGGTGGTATAAACTAAGCCCGTCCAATAGTCCATTTCATGCTTTTTAATCATGGATGAAACCGCCCTTTGAAGTCTGAATGAAGGCAAAGCTGGTACCTCTTTGGGCATATATTCGTCTGACGTACCCTCGCCACGTACAGCGGCAATGGGTAAAATTAAGTCACCTAAATTTAGATTCTTTTTCAGTCCCCCGCATTTTCCCAAAAACAAAACAGCTTTCGGTTCGATTGCCGATAATAAATCCATCACGGTAGCCGCCATTGGCGACCCCATTCCAAAGTTGATAATGGTGATATTATTGGCAGTGGCTGTTTGCATGGGACGATCTAAACCCTTCATTTCTACCTCAAATTGGTCGGCAAACATTTTAATATAATTGGCAAAATTTGTCAATAAAATATACTGTCCAAATTCATCCAAAGGTACTCCTGTGTATCGTGGAAGCCAGTTGTCCACAATCTCTTGTTTTGTTTTCATAAATATTTGATTGTTGATTTTAATGAGGTCTTAACTTTGGAAACTTGGTATTTTCCATTCAAAAAATTACCTTTGAGTTAAGAACGAAAAACAGAATGGATAATCTCAATCTTCCTGCATATAATCACAAATTAAAAAAAATCAATGACAAATTGTGCATTTGGGACATTATCCGTAAAAAATATATTGTTCTCACGCCCGAAGAATGGGTTCGGCAACATTTCATTCATCACTTGATAAACGAACATCAATACCCCAAAGGCTTAATAAAATTGGAGAGTAGCTTAAATTATAATCAATTGCTTAAACGTACTGACATTCAAGTGTTTGACCGTTCGGGAAGCCTGTTTATGATTATAGAATGTAAAGCTCCTTATATCGAACTTTCATCTTCAGTTTTTGCCCAGGCAGCCCAATATAACTTGGTTTTGAAGGCTCAATACCTAACAATTTGCAACGGCATGATTTTTCATTGTTGTCGAACAGATTGGGAAACAAAACAAATGGATTTTTTAGAGACTTTACCGATATTTTTATAGATTTATTTGACATTATTATCAACGAATAAAACCCTTCATCATGTTTAAAAAACTAATTCCATTCCTTTTTATTTTCTTTGTAATCTCTTCATTATCAGCGCAAAATAAGAAAAATGTTATAGCAACAAGCGCAATTCCCAATCAACCAAAATTAGTAGTCGGCTTTGTTGTTGACCAAATGCGTTATGATTTTCTGTATCGTTATTATGATAAATATTCAACGGGAGGCTTCAAGCGTTTGATTAATGAGGGTTTCAATTGTCGAAACAATCATTATGATTATGCCCCAACGGTAACCGCCGCTGGTCATGCCGCTATTTTTACGGGTTCTGTCCCTGCTATTGATGGTATTATTGGTAATGAATGGTTTAATCAAAAAACGGGAAAAACCGTTTATTGCGTAGAGGATACCAGTGTAACCACGGTCGGAACTTCTACCAAAGCGGGCTTGATGTCGCCCAAGAATTTACTGGTTTCTACCATTACTGACCAGTTACGAATTGCCAATAATTTTCAGTCAAAAACCATTGGGATTGCCTTGAAAGACCGAGGTGCAATCCTTCCCGCAGGGCATACTGCCAATGCTGCTTATTGGTTCGATTCTAAGGATGGTTCATGGATTACGTCTTCTTTTTATATGAAAGATTTACCCCAATGGGTCAAGGATTTTAATGCTGCCAAAATTCCTCAGAAATACATGACAGAAAGCTGGAAAACGCTTTTGCCCATTGAGCAATATACCGAAAGTACCGCCGATAATGTGTCTTTTGAAAGTAAATTAGCAGGCGAAAAAACGCCTACTTTCCCGCATGAATTGGTAGCACAAGCGGGTATAAATTTGTTGGAAGTTATTCGTACAACACCTTTTGGCAATAGCATAACAAAAGACTTGGCATTAGCAGCAATCAAGAACGAAAACTTAGGTAAAAGCCCCAAAACAGACTTTTTGACGGTAAGTTTTTCTTCTACCGACTATGTTGGACACGCCTTTGGACCTAATTCGGTAGAGTCGGAAGATACATATTTACGCTTGGATAAAGACATCGCTGAGATTTTAACGAACCTGGATAATACACTCGGAAAGGATAATTATTTGGTGTTTTTGAGTGCTGACCACGGGGTAGCAGATGTACCTGGATTTTGGCAAGAAAACCATTTACCCGCAGGGATTTTTGACCGTACAGGAGCAATGGCTCAAGTGAAAGATGCCTTGAAAACTGCCTTTGGTGAAGGTGAATTTATCAGAGCCGAAGATAATAATCAGTTGTATCTGAATGCCTCAGTTTTGCAAGACAAAAAAGTTACTTATGCTCAAGTTCATGCAGTAGTTAGAGAGGTTTTATTGAAGCGTGAAGAGGTTACGGATGTGGTAGATTTGCATAATCTGAATAATTCAACTTTGCCCGAATATCAATTGAATTTTGTAAAAAATGGTTTGAATCCACGCCGTAGTGGAGACATTATGTTGGTGCTGAATCCAAGTTGGTTTACAGGCTATAAAACAGGAACTACCCACGGTTCGCTTTATCGTTATGATACCCACGTGCCACTTTTATTTTATGGTTGGAAAGTTAAAAATGGCGAAACCAACATGAGAACAAATATTTCTGATATTGCTCCAACAGTGGCAGATTTCTTGAATATTTTAGAGCCAAATGGAAGTATTGGCAATGTAATTCAGGGTGTGAAAAAATAAATATTTAGTGATGAGAGATGAGTTATGAATGATAAATAATTAGCGACTTAAACTCATCACTTATCATTCATAACTCATCACTACTCAACTATGACATTTAGAAGAATTACTGAAAATGATTCAGACGATTTGTGGAATATCATTCATACCGTCATTAAATCAGGCGATACTTATGTTTATTCGCCTGATTCTTCGAGAGAGAAAATGCTTGAAATTTGGTTTGATGTTCACAAATATTCTTACGTTTGTGAAATAGGAGGGAAGGTAGTCGGAACATTTTTTATGAAAGCCAATCAACCTGATTTGGGCTCTCATGTGGTCAATGCGGGCTACATGGTTCATCCAGATTTTAGAGGTAGAGGTATTGCCGAAGCCATGTGTAGATTTTCAATGGAAGAGGCTAAGCTTTTGAGATTCAAGGCGATGCAGTTTAATTTTGTCATCGCAAGCAACATAGGAGCTATCAGACTTTGGCAAAAATGTGGTTTTGAAATCATCGGAACATTGCCAAAAGTTTTCCAACACCAAACCCTCGGGCTTACCGATGCTCTCGTGATGTATCAGTGGTTAGGAGATTGATTATTATAGATATTTCTTTATCTTTACCAAACAATCGTTAGGTAAAAACAAATGCAAAAACATCAATTAATTGTCCCCAAAACGGCAAGGTATTTCACTTTGGGAGAACTCGATGAAAATACTAAAACCGTTTGGTTTGTCATTCATGGCTATGGGCAATTGGCGGAATATTTCATTAAAAAATTCAAGGTTTTGGATGATGGAAAAACCTTTATCATTGCTCCAGAAGCCCTTTCTCGGTTTTATTTAAACGGCTTCAACGGTAGGGTAGGAGCAACGTGGATGACTCGGGAAGAAAGAGAAAATGAAATCACTGATTACATTAATTACTTGAATCTTTTGTACGATACTGTTTTATCAGAAAGTAAGAATAAAGACCTAAAAATCAATATCTTAGGGTTCTCACAAGGCACGGCTACGGTAGCTCGTTGGTGTATGAATGAGCATATCCATTACCATCGTTTGATTCTGTGGGCTGGGTATTTTGGCAATGGAATTCAAGATGTCATTAATGCTGAAAAAGTGGCTGATAAAGATGTGATTTTGTGTTATGGAAAAGAAGATGAATTTTTGAAACAAATTGATATTCAACAATATGAAAGCGACGTTCGGGTTGTTATACCACACGTCCAAATTCATACATTCGAGGGTGGACATACGATTGATGAAAAAGATTTGATATTCGTTGCTCGTCATTCGATGTTCGGTTAGACAAACCTAAAATTAACAAACCTTGGACATCTTATCATTAATATTGAAGCCCAAACATCGAATAACGAACAACAAACATCGAAAAGAATACCATAAAATTCAGATTTTTTCGTTAAACTTGTTATAAAATTAGAATTAAAAATCCTTAATCATTTGTTTTAGAATAAGATTGAATGCCCTAAACTCAATTTAGTCTTATGTAACCCGTAAAAAAACTATGCTAAGTCCTCTTACGAGTATCCTTCTCCAATCCACTGTTATTACTACCGACACTGTGGCAAGTACCATCACTACCACCACTAAATCAGGCGAAGATTTGAATATGTTGAGCCTTTTGGAAAAAGGTGGCTGGGTAATGATTCCCATTTTTGTATTGTTGGCAATTGCCATTTATTTGTTTGTCGAACGGTATTTATACATTCGTAAAGCCTCTAAAATGGATCATACTTTCCTGTTTTCTATCCGTGAAATGCTGGTGGGAGGAAATGTAAATGGAGCGATTAATTATTGCAAAAATTCACAATATCCCATTGCCCGAATGTTGGAAAGAGGCTTGAATCGTTTAGGTTCGCCCATTCGTGATATTGAAAATGCCATCGAAAATACAGCACGAGTAGAGATTTATAATATGGAAAAAAACTTAGGTTTTCTTTCAGCAATTGCTAAAATTGCTCCTATGTTTGGTTTCTTGGGTACGGTTTCGGGTATGATTCGGACGTTCCATAATATTGCTACAGCCAATAAAATCGACATTAGTACCATTGCAAGTGGTATTTATGAAAAAATGGTAACTTCTGCAACGGGTTTGATAGTTGGTATTTTTGCATATTTTCTTTATACCATTCTTACCACAATGATTGACCGTGCCGTGAACAGAATGGAAATTACCGCCATTGATTTCTTGGATATTTTACATAAACCAGCAACTAAGTAAAGGTGAACGGTACACGGATAGAGAAAAGAGAAATAGAGTTCAGAATTCCTAACCGTTTACCCTTTACCGTGTACCGTTCACCGCAAAAGATATGAACATAAGAAAAAGAGTCCGTGAACAATCAGAAGTTGAAACAGGAGCATTGGCAGATATTCTTTTCTTCCTAATGATGTTTTTCCTCATGATTTCAACCTTGGCAAGCCCTGATGCCATTAAGTTGCTTTTGCCAGAATCAAGCACTGCCCAACAGACCGCCACCAAAGAAAATATCAGAATTTCAGTTGATGAAAAAAGTAATTATTTTGTGGACGATGTCCCCGTTCCTTTTGACCAATTGGAAACTTATTTGGGAGATCAAGCCAAGAAAAAAGGCTCAGAAACCGTTATTTTGCGTATTTCGCAAGACCAAACCGTTCAGGAATTAACCAAAGTTTATGATATTGTTGCCCGTTTGAATTTAGCAATGGTAATGGCAGCTGATAAGAAGTGAAATATGAATTATAATTGCTAATTTACGGAAGGCTTCGTTTTTAAACGAAGCCTTCCGTATTTTCATCAGAACATCGAAAAACGAATATCGAACATCGAAATCACGCCTTCGGATGTGCTTGCTCATAAATTTTCTTAATTTTCTCCATCGAATTATGCGTATAAATCTGAGTAGCTGATAAAGAAGTATGTCCTAAAAGGTCTTTAATTGCCGTTAACTCTGCCCCGTTATTGAGCAAATGTGTTGCGTAAGAATGGCGTAAAATATGGGGAGATTTCTTCGTAAGCGTTGTTACTAAGGATAAATATTTTTTCGTAATCCGTTGAATCATAACAGGATAGGCTTGAACTCCTTTTTCTGAAACTATCAAATAATCATTTCCTAATAATTCCTTCTGCTTAAAATCTTGATATGCTTGAATCAATTTTACTAAAAGCTGATTTATCGGGATGATTCGTTGTTTATTACGTTTTCCCAAAACCATAATAGTGCGATTATAAAAATCAATATCTCGTTCCTGCAAATTAATCATTTCCGAAAGTCTCATTCCTGTTCCGTAG